>NZ_JBEOTA010000039.1:0-59789 GCF_040303265.1 Streptomyces sp. NPDC096040 | reverse complement strand
CGGTTCCCCCCGACCACCAACAGCGCGTGGCACCCGGCCCCCGCCGGCCGGCCGCCGGCCGCCGGCCGCCGGCCGCCTAGCCGTCAGCCGCCTAGCCGCCAGCCGGCGTCCGGGTCCTGGCGCATCGGCCGCTCTGTGAGTGTCCGCCGTCGCCTGGCCGAGCAGCATCTGCTTGGACAGTGGCGGCCGGTCATAGGGCGGTGGGGCTCCCTTCGACCGCGGTCAGTGAGCTGATGAAGCCCTCTTCACGCAGCGCCTCCGCGGCGCTCAACCCGGCCGGCGACGCGCCGACGACAACGACACGGCCGTCCTCGAGATCACCGGGCACCGCCGCTCACCTCCTCACCGAGACCGAGGTGGACCGCCTGCACGGGGCACGCCGCCGCGGCCTGGGGAACGCGCTCCACCCGGTCGTCGGGGACGGTCGTGGCGTACAGCAACCCCTCCTCCCCGTGCAATTGGCACCTCGGGCGCGAGGAACACGAACTGGGCGTAGCCCTGGCAGCGAGTGAGGTCCACAACGGTCCCCGCCCCCACCACTCCCTCCGTTGTCTCACCCCGCGGCGGTCAGCCCAGGGCGCGGTCGAGGTTGAAGGCAGCGCTGATGAGGGCGAGGTGGGTGAACGCCTGCGGAAAATTGCCCAGTTGCTCGCCGGTGTGGCTGATCTCCTCGGCGTAGAGGCCGAGGTGGTTGGCGTAGGTGAGCATCTTCTCGAAGGCCAGGCGGGCTTCGTCCAGGCGTCCGGCGCGGGTGAGCGCCTCGACGTACCAGAAGGAGCAGATGGAGAAGGTGCCTTCGTCGCCTTCGAGGCCGTCAGGGCTGGCCGCTGGGTCGTAGCGCCAGATCAGGGAGTCGGAGACCAGTTCGTTGCCGAGGGCATCGAGGGTGGACAGCCACACGGGGTCGCGGGGTGCGATGAACCTGGTCAGCGGCATCATCAACACCGCCGCGTCCAGCACGTCGCCGCCCTCGTATTGGACGAAGGCCTGGCGGGCGGGCGACCAGCCCTTGTCCATGATCCGCCAATAGATCGTGTCCCGCACCGGGCCCCAGCGGGCGAGATTGGCGGGCAGGCCGCGGTGCACGGCGATGCGGATGGCGCGGTCGATGGCCACCCAGCACATGAGCCGGGAGAAGAGGAACTCCTTGCGCCCGCCGCGGGTCTCCCACACGCCCTCGTCCGGCTGGTCCCAGTGCTCGCAGACCCAGTCCACCAGGACGCACACCCCGCGCCAGTGGCCGCTCGTCAGGGGCTGGCACCACAAGTCGTAGAGGTACACGGAGTCGATCAGGGCGCCGTAGATGTCGAGCTGCAGTTGGGTCGCGGCGTCGTTGCCGATCCGCACGGGCGCCGAGCCCCGGTAGCCCTCCAGGTGGGGCAGCTCGCATTCGGGCAGCTCGGAGCGTCCATCGATGCCGTACATGATCTGCAGTGGCCCGGACACTCCGTTCTCACGCTGGTCGATGTGATGGGTGAGGAAGTCCATGAACGCCGCGGCCTCGTGGTAGAAGCCGAGCCTGAGCAGCGCGTAGAGGGCGAAGGCGGAGTCGCGCACCCACGCGTAGCGGTAGTCCCAGTTGCGGCCGCCGCCGATCTGCTCGGGCAGGCTGGTGGTGGGGGCTGCCACGATCGCGCCCGTGGGCACGTAGGTGAGCAGCTTGAGGGTGAGGGCGGAGCGGTGCACCATCTCCCGCCATCGGCCGCGGTAGCAGGACTGCTGCAGCCAGCGCCGCCAGAAGGCGACCGTGGAGGTGAACGCCCGGTCGGCCTCCGCGAGCGGGCAGATGCGCGGTGGAGTCTCGCCGCTGACCTGGTCGAGGGCGAAGACCGTCATCTGCCCCTGAGAGAGTTCGAACTCCGTCCACACGTCCTTCTCATCGCACTTCAGGGGCACCGTGGCGGTCAGTGTCAGTGACAGTGCCTCGGAGGCGAACAGGGCAGCATGCTCCAGCATGCGCACGGTGTGCGAGTGGGCGCCGTAGCCGAACCGGGGGGCCACCCGGGCCCGGAACGGGATCGTTCCGCGGACGCACACCACCCGCCGGATCAGCCTGTGGCGGTCGGCTTCGCCGACATCCTCCACAGGCATGAAGTCCTGGATCTCTCCCAGTCCGTCCTCGGTGAAGAACCGGGTGATCAGCACGTTGGTGTCCGGGAAGTAGAACTGTTTGGTCTCGGCCGGTACGGCGGGGGACAACTCGAACGCCCCGCCCCGGGTGGCGTCCAGGATGGACGCGAACACGCTCGGGGAGTCGAAGGAGGGGCAGCAGTACCAGTCGATGGTCCCGTTGGTACCCACCAGGGCCGCTGTGCGCAGATCCCCGATCAAGCCGTGCTCAGCGATCGGCAGGTACGGGGCTGACGTGTGCTGTGTCTCTGCTCCGGACATCGCAGCAGCCTCCCTTTTGATCCTGCCTCTACTGTGGTCCTTCCCGATCGCAGGGGCATCAGGGCGGCCCGGCGGCTACCTCGAGCAGCCGGACAAGCGGTGGTCTGCCCCCCCGACGAGGTGCCGATGTGCCTGTGCAGGTGACTGACCAGGCACGCGGCGTCGCCGAAAACCGCCGTTTTGACGGCTTTCATCGCTGCACCAGCTTTACGGGTTTCTGCCATGGCTTCCTCCTGAGGAAGCCTGAGCTGAGGGCATGACCGTCGTGTCGGGGCTCTCGGAGAGCCGGCGGAGAGCCTGATGACCAATCGCTCGGATGACCGGACAGATAGGGGAGTCGCGCAGGCATCGCGCGTCGGGGCTTCAGCGTGATGGGGGCTTCAGGGAGTTGTTTCCGGCCGGGAGCTCGCGCTTCCGCAGGCGCGCGTCGGGCGGCGAAAGTCCTGACGGTCACCCGCGCAACACGTCGACGTCCCTGGCGACCGTTATGACGGCGCAACGCTGCTGCTGCACTCGTCCGCAAGCGGTTGGATCCCCGCCGAGTCCGGCGACGCCGGCGCCGGCATTCGGACCATCGCGGACCTCGCCGACCTGGCTTGGGCTGCTTCTACAGTCGCTTTACGTGCAAGCCGGACCCGTTCGACAGGCCAGGTCGGAGGCCGCGCCGATGGGGGAGGGATAGGCGAACTCTCATGCACCCCATTTGCTCGCCGGTGTGGCTGATCTTCTCGGTGGCGAGTCCGAGATGACCGGCGTGAGTGAGTATCTCCTCGAAGTACAGGCCTACTTCGTCTGGGTGTCCGGCTTGAAGACCGACCAGTGGAGGTCTCGCTGTGTCGGGCGGCAGGGTGCTTGGCGATGCTGTGGCTGTTCTCGGCGAGGGCGGCGGGCGGTTCAGCGGAAGCACGTCGACGAAGCGCCGGCGCGGACCCCTGGCGAGGTGCCCTCGACTTTTCCATACGACGTATGGTACTACTGACGAGGCAATTTCATACGGCGTATGGAAAAAGCTTGTCCGGCAACGCCGGGCGCATCACATCGCCTGTGCAAGCAGCCGTTGGTGCAGATCGCACCAACCGGAAGGAAAGATCATGCAGAAGCTCACGAAGCGCATCGCTGTCGCTGCTTCCTCCGTGGTGGTCGCTGGTGTCGCCGTTCTCGGTGCCGGGGGCACGGCTTCGGCCGCGACTCCTGCGTCCGCGCACGTCCAGCGCCCGGTCGTCAGCGTCAAGGCCGGTGACTACCGCTGGGACCACGGTGTCGGCTACCTGCTTGAGCAGGGCTACTGCTGGGATGCAGTCCGCGGCTGGCACCAGGACGACCGCGCCACCGAATCGGCCCTGCGCGACCGCGACGGTCGCTGCTACCGCTCGGACGGCGAAGGACGTGGCTGGACGTCCGACAGCTCGTACCGACACGACTGGAACCGCTACGAGCACGACGGCCAGGACCGGCACGACTGGAACCGCTACGAGCACGACGGCCAGAACTGGCACCACCACGACCGGGACCACGCCGGCCTGTGAGACACAGGCACCACTTGTGCCCGTCCGCCCAGACCGTGCGCCACGCCTCGCCGTGATACCTGCCGACGGCGGTCGGCGACCGCTGGTCCAGGCATCAACGGTCGCTGACCGCCACCCAGGCGGCCGGACTGAGTGAGGACCCGTCCCCTCACGGTGGCAGGCTCGCGTCGCTCCACTGCCGCGACGCCACGAATCGAGCAGTCCGCCGATGCCGTCCGCCGCCCGGCCCTTCTGTAACGCCTCTCCCCTCGTTGCCTCTTCGCCACCGGCCCAGGGCGGTCCGTGGCGGGGCGCAGCTGGGACAGCGGCGCCTTGGAGTGAAAGTCGATGCAATCTTTGAGAGCCGTGGTGCAGGGGGTGGCCGTGCAGCTTGTCGTCTCGCGGGACTACTCCCTGCCCATGTATGTGCGACTGCGGTACGAGCCCACTGATCCCTATGTCGTCCGTGCCTGCTTTTTCACCGACAGTGACGAGCCGGTGGAATGGGTCCTGGGACGCGATCTTCTGGTTGATGGCCTGAGTCGTTCCGCTGGCGAGGGAGACATCCGGATCTGGCGGGCCGCCGACCGTGGTGACCGCGCGATGTACATCGCCCTCGGGTCTTCCGGGGGCACCGCCTTGCTCGAGGTTTCCGTGCAGGACGTCAAGACCTTCCTGGAGAACACGCAGGCTCTGGTGCCACAGGGCACCGAGTCCGGACACATCGACTGGGGCGCCGAAATGGCGAGCCTGTTTGCGGACAGCTGAGAGAAGCCGCCCAGCTGTCCTGCGGGACGGACCCGTTGCACCCACACCTTCGTCCGCTTTCGCCGGACGGAGGATCCGGAAACGGCCTCCGCCGCGTCACGCCCCGACCACTGACATCCGTACCCAGAGGAAAGGAACGAGTTTTCATGTCCCAGTACCAGCTTCGTGTCTACACACTGTCCAGCCCTGAGGCGCTCGTCGCCTACGAGGACATCTGGTCCCAGCACATTCCCGGTATGGCCAAGCACCGGATCACCACGCACGGCGTCTGGACGGTGCCCGCGGCCCCCGGGAGTGAGGCACCCCAGCTGTACGCCCTCGTTTCCTACAGGGACGCCGACGACGTACAGGAGCGGCTCAAGGCGTACCTGTCCAGCCCCGAATTCCGCGCCGACATGGAGGGCTTCGACATCGGCCAGATCGTCGACGTCGCCGAGACCGTGCTGACGCCCACCGCCGACTCACCCTTGCGGTGACAGGTATCGTGCCGCTCGACATGGCGGGCAGCTGGAACGCCCCCACGTCGCCGCCTCCGCCGCGGAAACCGTGGCGGTCTCCACCAGCGACCCAGTGACAGCGTTGCTCATCGAGTTGACCCACGGAAAATGACACAGCCAGAAGGGTCAGCATCTGGTGGCGTTCGTGCTCGGCGGCAGCGATGCGCTCGCCGGGCAGGTCGGGTTGCCACCACTCGCCGGAGGCTATGGCGGCGGCTTCGCGCAACTCGGCCAAAACGCTCGCCAGGCGGCAACGGGTACGGACGAGATTGGCGGGGGCGGGGGTGGACGGTTGGTCCATCAACCACACGGCGGCGAGGAGCAGCAGGCAGGAACAACCGGGTCGTAGGACCCTCAGCAGGCGGACCTGACACCCATTCAGAATTCACCGTGGCGCAATCCGCTCCAGGCCGTGCTCGATGAGGTGATGACGCCGATGACCGTGACGGTCTCCCGGTCGGGGCAGAAGGAGATCGGGCAGCAGCACGGTTGTGCGCAGGGGTCTCGCCCAGTGGGCGAGCTCTCGGGGGTCGGCGCTACCGGATTCGGCGCGGGCCCGTAGCACCGCCAAAGCCTCGCGCTCTGTCGGAGCGGGCGCCTGCCGGCGACACCGCGCGCCAGGCTGCGCCCGTTGCCGTTGCCGTTGCCGTTGCCGCAGTTCGGCAGGCCGAGGCACGGGCAGGGCTGTCGTCCGGAGCGCGAGCGAACTGCACGGCAGCGTTCAGGACCTGGCCACCGCCAGACGCTGCGGGCCTGGCTACGGGTCCTGGTTACGGGTCCTGGTTACGGTCATCGCGAGCACGACACTGACTGCTGCCTGGGGCCACAGCTCGGTCGTCGGGCCCGGCCGCAGCGCACCACGCGGCTACGGCGGCAGCGCCGAGACGGCCTTTCCGGTGTGGGTACCTCCTCATGCGCCGCGGCCCCGGCTCGCCCGACCGCGAGCCTGCCTCAGGCCGCGGCGGCAACGCGGTGGGACCAGGGGCCCAACGACCGGCGCCCCGGCCGTCACGGGTCCGCGGGGTGTTGGCCTTCCAGGCCCGTGATGAGCGTGTCCAGCACCAGGCGGAAGACGTGGTCCTCATCGGGGCCGTTCCTGTGCCCGTCCTCGTCGGCGGTGGGCACGGTGGGGGGTTTGAGGTTCGCCCACTGGTTGAGCGCGCCGCTGAGTTCGGCATTGAGGACACCGGTGATGACGGCGCAGATGGTCGCGGCGGTCTCCGGGATCTCCAGGAGCGGCACTCCCGCGGCGCCCAGGGTCGCGGTGAGTGCGGTCAGGAACGGGTCCCCACGCTGGATGAAGTCCGGCTGGTGGCTGAACGAGAGGTCATGAGCTTGGGGTGGCGGTGCGCCAGCGTCCTGAAATCCGTGGCGAGCAGGCGGATGCGCTCCTGCCAGGGGGCGTTCTCCAGTGTCAGGTGCGGAACTGGGCGCCAACCATTCTCGCCACGCCCCGCAGCACGGCCTCTTTGTTCGGTATGTGGTGGTACAGCGACATCGGGTTCGCGTCCAGTGCGGTCGCGAGTTTGCGCATGGTGAGCGCGTCGACGCCGTCCGCGTCGATGAGCCGCAGGGCGGCGGTGTAGATGCCGGCCTCGGTCAGAGGCACCTCTCTCTTCCTGGTTCCCCGCGGGGGACGTCTCAGCTTTTCCATACCCAGTATGATATCGGTTCCATACGCTGTATGGAAATGACGTCGAGCGCAGCGGCCGCGTACGCGCCCCGGGTTGGACTTTCCATACGACGTATGTTACTACTATTACCATACGATGTATGTTTCTGCGGAACAGTGCAGCACATGCGCCGCGGTACCACCGGCGCCCTGCCCGCCACCTTCTACTTGAAGGAGTAAGCCCCATGACCGCACACCCCGAGACCGACCCCCGCATCGTCCGGTCCACGAACGGGATCCCGCTCCTGGAGCCCACGCCGCCGATCCCCGACACCAACCCGGTCGCGTTCTTCAGCGAGCTGTCCAAGCAGTTCCCCGAGGGCATCTACAGCGTGGACCTCGCCGGTCAGGAGAACGTCTTCGTCTACGACCCGGACCTGGTCACCGAGGTCTGCGACGAGACCCGTTTCGGCAAGCAGATCTTCCCTCCGCTGTCACATGTCCGGGACTTCACCGGCGCGGGCCTGTTCACGGCGGGCGACGACGAGGAGGTCTGGGGCATGGCGCACCGGGTCCTCATGCCGGCGTTCAGCCAGCGGGCGATGAAGGGCTACTTCGGGCAGATGCTGGAGGTCGCCCAGAACCTGGTGGGCAAGTGGGAACGCAAGGCGGGTCAGCCGGTCGCCATCACCGATGACTACACCCGGCTCACGCTGGACACCATCGCCGTGTCCGGGTTCGGTTACCGGTTCGACTCCTTCGGGAAGGAGGAGCTGCACCCCTTCCTCCAGGCGATCCTGGAGTCACTGGTGGAGTCGATGCGGCGGACGCAGGAGCTGCCGTCGATGACCGCGTTGCGCACCGACGACGACAAGCGGTACCGCAAGAACATCCAGCTGATGCGCGATCTGGTCGAGAACGTGATCAAGGAGCGCCGCGAGGGGAAGGGCACCGGTGAGGACGACCTGCTGGGTCTGATGCTGGAGGCCACCGACCCCGAGACCGGGAAGCCGCTGGACGACGAGAACGTCCGCGACCAGGTCGTGACGTTCCTGATCGCCGGTCACGAGACGACCAGTGGTCTGCTGGCGTTCGCCACGTACTCGCTGATGCGCAACCCGCACGTACTGGCCCAGGCCTACGCCGAGGTGGACCGGATGCTGCCGGGCGACACGGTGCCGGACTACGACACCATCATGAAGATGGACGTGATCCCGCGGATCCTGGAGGAGACCCTGCGCCTGTGGGCTCCCATCCCGCAGATCACGAAGACGCCGATCGAGGACACCGTCATCGGTGGCCGCTACGAGCTGAAGCAGGGCACGAAGGTGAACCTGCTGATGGGCCCGCTGCACAACCACCCCAAGGCGTGGGACCGGCCGGAGGAGTTCGACATCGACCGGTGGCTGCCGGAGAACCGCGCCCAGCACCACCAGCACGCCTACAAGCCGTTCGGCAACGGCCGGCGTGCCTGCATCGGACGGCAGTTCGCGCTCACCGAGGCCCGCCTGGCCCTGGCGATGGTGCTGCAGAAGTTCAAGTTCTCCGACCCGATCGACTACAAGATGGACGTGCGGGAAGCGCTGACGCGCAAGCCCGGCGACTTCAAGCTGACCGTGCGGACCCGGCAGGAGCACGAGCGGACCGTCTTCAGCGTCGCGGACCTGCAGACGGATGACACGCAGCAGGCCGCCGCGGTCAGCGGTGTGGGCGTGAACCTCACCGTCGCCTACGGCTCCAGCCTGGGCTCGTGCGAGGACCTGGCCCGCACCATCGCCGACCGCAGTGAGCGCTCCGGCTTCGGCACCACGCTGATGAGCCTGGACGAGCTGGGCGAGAACCCGCCCACCGAGGGCCTGCTCGTCGTCGTGGCCGCCAGCTACAACGGCAAGGCGCCCGACAACGCCCAGCGCTTCGACGAGCTGCTCGCCGAAGGACTGCCCGAAGGCTCCCTGAAGAACGTGCGGTTCGCGCTGCTGGGCGCGGGCAACACCCAGTGGGTGGCCACCTACCAGGCCTTCCCCAAGCGGATCGAGGAAGGCCTGCTGGCCGCCGGCGCCACGCCGGTCGTCGAGCGCGGTATCGCGGATGCCGCGGGTGACTTCGACGGCATGGCCACCCGCTGGATGAACACCCTGTGGGCCACCCTGGCCGAGGAGTACGCCGCCGACACCTCCGAGGCGAGCGGCCCGCGCTACCAGGTCCAGCTGCTGTCCGAAGCGGACGTGCGCCCCGCGATCGTCTCCGAGCAGGCCTACCCCCTGACGGTGGTGGCCAACGAGGAACTCGTGGCCGACGCGACCGGCCTGTGGGACTTCCGGATCGAGCCGCCGCGGCCGTCCGCGAAGTCCATCACCGTCGAACTCCCCGAGGGCGTCACCTACGACACCGGCAACCACCTGGCCGTCTTCGCCAAGAACGAGGCGCAGCTGGTTGACCGCGCACTCGCCCGCCTGGACGTGGAGCGTGACCAGGTACTGCGACTGGACCTGCCCGCGGGCGGCCGCAGCCATCTGCCGGTCGGTGTGGCCGTCACCGCCGGCCTCCTGCTCACGGAGTTCGTGGAGCTGCAGGACGTGGCCACCCGTTCCCAGATCCAGACCCTGTCCGAGCACACCGAGTGCCCGTGGACCCGGCCGCAGCTGCAGGCGTACACGGCCGAGACGGACGAGGCCGAGGAGCACTACCAGAGCGAGATCCTGGGCAAGCGGGTCTCGGTGCTGGGCCTGTTGGAGCGCTTCCCCGCGGTCGAGCTGCCGCTGGCGGTGTTCCTGGAGATGATGGGCCCGATCCGTCCCCGCTTCTACTCCATCTCCTCCGCCCCGCTGGCCAACCCGCGTCACGTGCGACTGACCGTCGGCCTGCTGGAAGGCCCGGCCCTGTCCGGCGACGGCCAGTACCGCGGCACCTGCTCCTCCTACATCGCCGGTCTCGAGCCCGGCGACGTGTTCTTCGGCTACGTGCGGGTGCCCTCCCCGACCTTCGCCCCGCCCGCGGACCCCACCACGCCGCTGATCCTCGTCGGCCCCGGCACCGGCATCGCGCCGCTGCGCGGCTTCCTGGAGGAGCGCGCCTGGCAGCACGCGGGCGGCACCCAGGTCGGCCTGTCGCAGGTGTTCGTCGGCTGCCGCCACCCCGAGCACGACTACTTCTACCGCCAGGAGATGCAGGACTGGGAGCAGGCCGGGATCGCCCAGGTCCACACCGCCTACTCCGCGGTCACCGGCCACCCGGCCCGGTTCGTGCAGAACACCCTTGCCAACACCGCCGACACGGTGTGGCAGGCCATCGAAGACGGCGCGTACATCTACGTCTGCGGTGACGGCCGCCGTATGGCACCCGCCGTACGCGAAGCACTCGCCGCGATCTACCGCGAGAAGACCGGCGCGGACGACGAGACCGCCCAGCAGTGGCTCGCCCAGCTGGAAGCCGACGAGCGCTACCAGCAGGACGTCTTCGCCTGACCCCCCGAACGCCGGGAGGCGTGCGGCGCTCCTGACGCCCGCGCGCCTCCCGGCCCCAACCCCTACTTCCACGGCATCACACGGCACCCCTCGGCCCGAACGGCGAGGCGTGCCGCTCAGAGAAAGAAGCTCACCATGGACACGATGCTTGCCGGCCGCTTCCACGTGGACAGCAAGAAGTTCCTCGTGGAGGAGGTGCCCGTCCCCGTGCCCGGCCCGGGCGAGGTCCTCATCGAGGTCAAGGCCGCCGGCGTCTGCCTGTCCGACGTCCACCTGATCGACGGAACCCTTCCCCCTCTTTTCCTCGAGTCCGACGTGGTGACCGTCGGCCACGAGGTCTCCGGTGTGATCCACACCCTGGGCCCCGACCTCAAGCGGGACTTGGCCGTCGGCACCCGCGTGGCCCTGGAGGCCGGCAAAGCGTGCGGTCACTGCGACGGCTGCGTGCGCCACCGCCCCTGCACCCAGGTGCGCACCGCCGGCATCGACTACAACGGCGGCTGGGCCCAGTACATGGTCACCCCCGAGGAGACCGTTGTCCCCATCCCCGACAGCCTGCCCTTCGACCAGGCCGCGATCATCCCCGACGCGGTCTCCACCCCCTATGCCGCCGTCGTCGCCACCGCGGGTGTCCGTCCCGCCCAGTCCGTCGGCGTGTGGGGTGTGGGCGGAGTGGGCGCGCACAACGTGCGCCTCGCCCGCCTGGTCGGTGCCGCGCCGATCATCGCCGTCGACCCGCTGCCCAGCGCCCGGGAGCGTGCTCTGGCCTTCGGCGCGGACTTCGCCCTGGACCCGGCCGCCCCCGACTTCGCCGACCAGGTACGCGCGGCCACCGCCGGACGCGGCCTGGACTTCGCCTTCGACTGCGCCGGCGTTCCCGCCGTCCGCGAGCAGGCCGCCTCCGTGCTCGGCCTGGGCGGCGTCCTCATCCTGGTCGGCATCACGCCCAGGCCGCTCACGATCACCGAGGGCCTGACCTTCAACTACATGCAGAAGCAGGTGCGCGGCCACTACGGCGGCACCCCCGAGGGTGTCTACGAGCTGGTGCAGCTGGCCGCCGGCGGCCGCCTCGACCTGGCCCCCTCCATCACCGACCACATCCCGCTGGCCGACGCGGCCGACGCCGTCCACCGACTGGAGAACAAGATCGGCGACCCGATCCGTCTCATCCTCGTCCCCTGACATCCGTTCAGTAGGACATCAAAGCCACCTCGGGAAGGGGTGAGTGGGCGCCGGTGCTTGAGGGAGCACCGGCGCCCACGGTCGTTCGCCCCCCGCCTCCGCGAAGCGGGCCCGGCACCCGGCGGTCCGCTCGGTTCACAGCCACCCGCGGCGGACCGCCTGCGCGCCCGCCTGGAATCGGCTCGTTGCCCCGAGGCGGGTGGTCAGGTCGGTGATCCTGCGGCGCAGGGTGCGTTCGCTGAGGCCGAGCTGGCGGGCTATGGTCTCGTCCTTCAGCCCGGCGTGGAGCAGGTGGAGCAGAGCACGGTCGGCCTCGCTGAGGTCGGGATGGTCCTCCGTCTCCCGGGCCTCGCTGCCGAAAACGGGGGTGGCCTGCTGCCAGGTCGCTTCGAAGAGGTCGACGAGGGCGTCGCACAGTGGTGACCGGTGAACGAGGGCGGCGGTACTGCGCAGGCCGTCGACGCCGGCGGTGAGTGGAACAAGGGCATCTCGGCGGTCGAAGACCAGCAGCTTCAGCGGCACATGGGGCAGCACCCGGGCCTGTTCCCCGAGGACCACGAGGTGTTGGAGCAGTTCCGCGCGCTCGGGGATGGCCAGTACCTGGCTGGAGTAGATCGCCCGTGCCCGCACGCCACGGGCCAGCAGCTCCTCTTCGGACTGCAACGCGCCGGCGTCAGGCGTGAGGTAGGGCGGGGTGTCGAAGCACAGGACCTCGTGTTCGGCGCCCGCCATCAGCTCGGTCAGCCAGGCGGTCATCGCGGCCGGTCCCTCGACGATCTCGACCAGTCGGTTCGGATCGGCGCTCATCTTGCGTTCGTTGAACTCGGCACCGTAGGCGTCCAGTGAGGCCGCCGCGCGCTCCAGCTCCAGACGCCGCGCGCGGATCAGGGCGGCCAGGCCGATGCGCGGGTCCACGGGGGCGTAGCGGGTGGGCCGTCCCGCCGAGGGCACCGCGAGGCCCGCCGCGACCAGTTCGTCCAGCATGCGGCGGGCGGTTCCCGTGCCGACGGACTGATGCCTGGCCATTTCGGTCGCGGTCAGGGGCGGCGAAGCCAGCAGATGGCGATAGGCGCTCTCGGTCGGATCGTCCAGACCCAGGGACTCCAGCACAGGTTCGCCTCCCTCTCGCGGTTTCGGACCCAGGCAGTGCATCGGCTGGCCGTTACCGGCTGCTGACCGCTATCGGCCAGCCGTTTTCGACCCGATCGGCCGGGTGTGCTGCAACAGTACCGGCAGTCCCCTCCAGGGCTGTTGACCAGCGGTTTCTCGCGATGTAACGGCTCTGTTTCCAACCGAGAGGTGCATGGTCCTTTGAGAACCCCGCGAATCCGACGAAAGGGCATACGCTCCGGCATGGTCGCCACCGTGCTGGGGCTGGCCGCCGGCCTGCTGGTCATACCGCCGGCTCAGGCGGACGACGCCCCGCAGCACACGAAGGGCGTCCGGCTGACCGCCGGCGCGCTCGAGAAGCTCAGCAAGCGATACGAGGCCCGCATCGACGGCACGCCCGGGCAGGTCGCCGCAGAGCAGGGTCCCGCCGCTGCCGCCCCGACGCCCCAGGGCTCGGCGCCGAAGCTGAAGACCGGCTCGGCCCCGCAGACGGAGGACGCCTCCACCGCTCCGGGCTTCAAACGGACCGGCCAGTGGGAGACCGCGCGGGGATTCGCCGAGAGCGCCGCACTGGGCGGCACCAAGGACTGGGTGGGCGTCTTCAGCGCCGGCACCGTCGCCCGGTACGACGCCGACGGCAAGCAGATTTGGGGTCGCGCAGCCACCTCGCTGTACAAGGACTGGCAGGTCACCCCGAACAACTGGTACCAGCCGTACCCCTTCCTGCCGAACCTCTACGCCGGCTACAACCCGTACCAGATGTCGTCCACCGGCAAGCACCCGTACGTGACGGGCGACTTCAACGGCGACGGCGTCGACGACGTCGCCGTGGCCTACGCGGTGGGCGACTGGCCGTTCCGGCCGTTCTCGACGCCCGGTTCGCAGGTGAACTACGGCACCTTCCTCACCGTCCTGGACGGCCGTACCGGACAGACGGCGTGGAGCAAGCTGGTCCCCGGCCTCGTCGGCACCATGCTGGTGCAGGACGGCAAGCTGGTCGTCGCCGACTCCACCGGCCCGGACTGGGGCGACGACCCGGTCGCCGAACAGGGCGACAGCCGTAGCAACCTGACGGCCTACAGCTTCCGCCGCGCCGCTCACGGCAAGCTCGCCGGGGCCACCGACTGGACCTATTCGACGCACGCGCCCTGGGCGCGCTGGGGCGATCTGACCTCCCTGGGCTCCGGCCGGATCGCCGCTTCCTGGTCCGACACCCCCCTGGGCCTGGGCAACCCCCGCCCGGCCGCCGGCAACGTGCTGGTCATCAAGACCTCCGACGGCAAGGTCGCGGCGCACACCAAGACGCCCGGCTACCCGCGCATGCTGGTCAAGGACCCGGGCGCGGACCGCGTCCTGGTGGTCGAGCAGAACGACCCCTTCGACGAGGTGCGCTGGGACCTGACCGCGATCGACGCGCACAGCGGCGCCCGCACGGTGCTCGCCTCGCGTGAGGGCACCGTCCCGGAGGCCTTCCGCGTCATGCCGGACGCGCACGGCGGGCAGCCCCGGTTCGCGGTCGCGGAACTCGGCATCGACGCCGACCTGTCGGACGGTCAGAGCACCATCTCCGGCTGGGACGAGCACGGCCGCACCCTCTGGTCGTACACCACCGCCTCCAAGGTCGGCGAGGCCAACGCACCGACCATGGAACTGTCCTCCGACTCGAAGAGCGGCGAGGTTTTCGCCTCGCTCTCCGACCCGACCAACGCCACCGCCGCCACTCCCGCGGGTCCCGAGCACACCCAGCTCATCGCGCTGAACTCCCGGACCGGTCACCTCGACTGGCGTCGTGACGGCGCCGTCTCCGGCGACACGCTCACCCCCTACCAGGGCGGGCTCCTCACCGTCGGCTACGACGACACCGCCTACACGGTCGACCCCCACAGCGGCAAGGCGCAGGCCATGCCCCTGGCCAGCGATCCCTACGCGGCCGTCGCGACAGACGTCAACGGGGACGGGGTCAAGGACCTGATCACCGGTGGCCAGAGCCGCGGTGTCTTCGCGCTCGACGGCAGGACCCTGAAGAAGGCGTCCCCCACCGTCCTGTGGCGGGCCACCGTCGACAGCTCGGTGCACGCCCTGCATCTGCTGCCGAACGCCGGCAAGGACGCCGGAAAGGCCGGCGACTCCGTGGTGGTCGCGACGGACCACGGCTTCGAGGCGCTGAGCACGCGCACCGGCCACGAGCAGGCGAATGTGCGCACAGGCGGGTACGTCGCCTCGCTCACCGTCGCAAGTGACGGCCACGGCGGATCCGAGATCGTCGTTCCAGGCAGCAGCCTGACCGCCTACGACCCGCAGGGCAAGCAGCGGTGGACGTACCGGCCGAAGGGCACGGAACACAAGAGCCTGGTCTTCTCCAGCGTCACCACTGACGACACCGGACACCTGCTCTTCGAGTACGGCGGCACCCACGAGGGGTTCGGCCTCCCCACGGAGACCACCGACCCGGCGCCCACGGCCGTCAGCCTGAACGCCGCCACCGGCACCCCGCTCTGGACCCGGACCCCGACCGGCTCCGGTGCCGTCGCGATCGTGCCGACCAACCCCGCGCTGGCCGGCCCGGGTATCCCGGGCGCGGACGGCCATGGTGTCGCCTTCGCGTTCACCGGCGACTTCACGACCTACCACCACCCGGTGCAGATCCTGGACTCCCGCACCGGCGCGGTGATCAAGACCTACGACAGCCCCGGAACGTCACAGGGCTTCGCCGCGTCCAAGAAGACCGGCCTGGTCGAGATGCGTGAGTTCAACGAAACGTTCTACCCGGCGGACGGCAGCGACCCCCAAGACGTGCCCACCTACCTCGGCTTCCGCTCCGGGGTGGTCGCCAAGTCCGTCGGTGGAACCGAAGCGTTCGTCAGCGCCTACCAGGCTCTGTGGTCCTACGACACACCCTTCGCCGCCAACGACGGGTTCCTCCGCGAGAGCGCCACGGACTTCGCCCTGGGCGCGAGCCAGGTGCAGACAGTCAACCTGGGCGACGGACCGGGTGACGACATCATCGGTCTCGCCCTCGACTGGCGAGCCCTGAACATCTCGAGCCAGGCCATCGGTAACCGCATCGGTGACATCGACTACTTCCCGCACGGCCTGACCACCTACAAGCTCTCCGAGGACGAGCCCACCCGGATCCCGGTGCCTCCGACCGGCGACGCATCGGCCGCGTTCCCGCAGGCCGCCGCCGGGGCCGATCACTCCCAGGGCAACAACCTCCGCAGCGCGAGCCCGCTGAAGGATCTCGGCATGCCGATCGGCACGGCTTCGCTCCCGGTCGAGATCCAGAGCAGCACTCCCGCGGCCAAGAAGCTGAGCGCGGGCGCCGACAACGACGGCGAGGTCACCCGCGGCTACACCCCGCAGCAGATCCAGGCACGCCTCGGCCTCAAGGGCGACGGCACCGGCCAGACCATCGCGATCGTCGACGCCTACCACTACCCGACGGCCAAGGAGGACCTGAACCACTTCTCCGCGCACTTCGACCTGCCGCAGACCTGCGACAAGGTGAGCGCGAAGGCGGACTGCTTCGACTTCGAGCAGGTCTACGCGGACGGTGACGAGCCGGACGTGGACACCGGCTGGAACGAGGAGGCGGCACTGGACATCGAGTGGGCGCACTCGGTGGCCCCGCACGCCAAGATCGTCCTGGTGGAGGGCAAGGACCCCACCCTGGCCGCGCTCTCCCGGGCCGAGGACGCCGCCGCGGCACTGCACCCGGCCGCGATCAGCAACAGCTGGGGCACCGGCGAGTTCTCCGAGCAGACCTTCTACGACGGCCACTGCAAGCTGGCCGAATCGGTCTGCGTCCAGTCCACCGGGGATGACGGCTACCCCGGCGGCTACTCCGCCACCAACCCCTACGCCCTGGCCATCGGAGGCACCAACCTCCAGCTGGACGCCGACGGCAACACCGTGGGCGAGACGGCGTGGAAGTCCACCGGCGGCGGCCTGAGCTACTTCGAGCCGCGCCCGGCCTACCAGGACGGCGTGCAGTCCTCGCCGCTGCGGGCCACCCCGGACGTCAGTTTCGTGGCCGACCCCACCACGGGCGTGCCGGTCTACCTGACCATGACCTCCGGTGACACCACCAGTTCCGTGTGGCTGAAGGTGGGCGGCACGAGCCTGTCCGCCCCGATCTGGGGCGGGATCATCGCCTCGGCGGACCAGCTCCGGGCCGCCGCGGGCAAGCCGCACCTGGCCTCGGCCGGACCGGACGGAGACACCGCGCACACCGATGTCTACGCGCTCGGCAGCAGCTCCCTGCGGGACATCACCTCCGGCTCCAACGGCCGGTGCGGCGCGGAGTGCACCGCCGGTCCCGGCTATGACACGGTCACCGGCCTCGGCTCGCCCATCGCGGGCGTCGACGCGGCCCTGGCTGCCATGAAGTAGCCGACAGCGGGAAGCACACGGGGCCCGGAGTCCATGGCCGTCTGGCCGTTCGGACGCCGGGCCCCTGTATGCCGTGCAGTGTCAGTCGAGACCGGGCAGTGGGCGCCGGGTGACCTCGTGGGCCTCGTTCGGGGGGACGCCGAGCATGCGCAGGACCATTTCGGCGAGGTCGGAGGCGGCCTCGTCGCCGTCGAGGTCGGTCGGGGCCAGCCGCAGCGCCACCAGGGAGATCAGGGCGCCTCCCACGGCGGACAGGGCGGTGGTCGCGTTGGGGCAGCTGAAGCGGCCCGAGGCGATACCGATCTCGAGGTCGCGCAGGGCGCGCGGGGCCAGGCCGCGGTCGGAGTGGACGTGGGCCAGACCGCGGTCGCGCAGGATCCGCATGAGCTCGGGGTGGGAGTCGGCCATCCGGGCGGTGAGCCGGAAGCCCGCGGCGACGAGCTCGGCGGGGTCCTCGATGCCCTGTACGCGCTCGTCGATGACCTGGCCGAACTCCTCCAGCGCGTCCGTCACCGCCGCGTCGAACAGTTCCGTCTTGGACTCGAAGTGGTTGTAGAAGGAGCCGAAACCGACATCCGCGCGCTCGGCGATGGCCTGGATGCTGGCGCTGGTGTCCCCGGTCTCCGCGAGGATCTGCCGGGCCGCACGGACGAGCGCCTGACGGGTTTCGGCGCGGCGCCGCTCGAAGCGGTTCCTGGGCGGGGCTGACGTCGGCATACGCCGAGTCTACAGTTGCCCGACGATCAACGCATGATTGATGATTCTCTCAACTTCATGACTTCCTTCCCCGACCTCCCGACGCCCCACCAGGATCTCCACAGCGAGCTGGGCGCCCTGCGGGGCGAGCACCCCGGACGCGCCCTCCTCGGCGGCGTCGGCAGGAGGTGTGAGGGTGCCGGATGGGCCCTCCGGACGACGCGAACGGCTGTCCGCGCACCCGGTCGGTGGGCGGTGTCCGAGTTCGTCTCGCGGTCCGGCTGCTCGCGGTGCGGCTGTGCTCAGTCGGCGATCCGCAGCAGCAGCTTGCCCGTGGAGGTGCGGCTGCCCATCAGCCGGTGGGCCTCGGCCGCTTCGGACAGGGGGAACTCCGCGGTGACCGGAAGGCTCACGGTGCCGTCGGTGACCGTACGGAAGGCGCGCTCGACCAGTTCGCGCAGTGCCTCGGGCGCCGACCGGGCGAGCAGCAGGATCGCGAAGCCGGCGACAGAGCGGCCCTGGGGGTACAGCTCGGGCTGACCGACGTGCCACGGCTCCGCCCCGCTCGCGTTGCCGAAGGAGACCAGACGTCCGAAGGGCGCCAGCGTGTCGAGTCCGTGGCGGAGGGTGTCGCCGCCCACCGGGTCGAGGATCAGGTCGACGCCCCTGCCGCCGGTGGCGCGGCGGACGTCGTCGGCGAACGTGTTGGTGGTGAACACCTCGTCGTAGCCGCGCTTGAGGGCGTGCTCGGACTTGGTGGGGGAGGAGACCACGCCGTACACCGCGCCCGCGCCCGCCGCGCGGGCCAGCTGCCCGGCCGCCGTGCCGACGCCGCCGGCGGCGCCGTGCACCAGCACGCTCTCTCCGGCGCGCAGGCGTCCCACCTCGTGGAGGAGGGCGTGTGCGGTCGGGAGCACGATGGGCAGGGCGGCCGCGGTCCGCAGGTCCAGACCGTCGCGGAGCGGGAAGACCGTGGCGGCTTCGGCGACGACCACCTCCGCATAGGCGCCGTCGGGGACCATCGCGGCGACCTCCTGCCCCGGGCGCAGCCCCTCGACGCCGTCGCTGACGGCCCGGATCCGCCCGGAGACCTCCAGACCCGGGCGGAACGGCAGCGAGTCCACCCGGTACCCCTCCGCGCGCGACTTGAGGTCGGCGAAGTTCACGCCCGCGTAAGCGGCGTCGATGGTCACCTGGCCCGGCCCGGGTGCGGGGGGCTCGGCCTGTACGACCTTCAGCACCTCCGGGTCGCCGTACTCCTGAAACTCGACTGCACGCATCGGCGGACAGCCCCCTTCGATCGAGTGTTCAATGAAAAGCGAACAGTGGAACTGTAAGGTGCTCATCGAACACCAAGCAAGCGGCCGAGGCGCTCCACAGCGATTCCGGCGCGGATCTACGGCTGGGAGAGGGGCATGGCGAAGCGGGGAGAGAGCGGCGGTCACCGGGCGGCGCCGGTGCACACGGATCCCGAGGACGTCTCCGTCCTGACCGCGCTGTCCGCGGTGGCCGACCCCGTACGCATTCAGCTGATCCGTGAGCTGGCCGGTTCCGCCGAGTGGACGCGGAGCTGCGGCAGCTTCGACGTGCCGGTCGGCAAGGCCGCGCTCAGCCACCACTTCTCGGTGCTGCGCGGCGCAGGTCTGGTCGAGCAGCGCGACGAGGGGCCCAAGCGGGTCAACAGACTGCGGCGCGAGGAGTTCGATGCGCGCTTTCCCGGGCTGCTCGATTTGCTGCTGCGCGGTGACGGGGGCGACTGACCGGAAGGAAGCTGCCGGCCGCTCGGCAACTTCCTAGGGCGCGGACGGCCCCAGCGAGCGTTCCGTCACCCGCGTCAGATGCCGTTCGAACACCGCCCGCGCGTCCGGGGTCAGTGTCCGCAGCGCCACCAGCGCGGTGATCACCACGTCGCACAGCTCGCCCTGTACGTCGTCCCAGGTGTGGGTCACGCCCTTGCGGGGGTTCTGGCCGGTCGCGCCGATCACCGCCTGGGCGACCTCGCCGACCTCCTCGGTGAGCTTCAGCATGCGCAGTACGAGGCCGGTGTCGCCGTCGTGCACGCGGTGGGTGTCCAGCCAGGTCCAGAGGTCGTCGATGGCGGCCCACACGTCGGTGGGCGGCGTCGGCTGTTCCGTCATGACCCCGTAGCCTGCCATGCCGCGCCCCGCGGTCACTCCTCGAACAACGTCTCCTGCTCGCCCGCCCGCTTCCGCCGCAACCGCTGGTTCCGGGCGCCGACCACCACCGCCGTGACGGCCGCCGTCACCCCCAGCGCCACCGGGACCATCCAGCCCCGGTCGAAGACATGGCCGGACGCGTGGTCAAGGGAGAGCCGGCCGGGACCCGAGACCGCCAGGCCCGCGGCGGCCAGGCCCAGGCTCGCCGCGTACTCGTAGCCGCCCTCCGCCGCGAAGAAGCCGTTGGGCATGTGCAGCGCGGCCGCGCCCGCCATCGCGCCGGCCGCCGCGGCCCCCGCCGCCGGGGTCGCCAGGCCCAGCGCCAGCAGCGTGCCACCGCCCGTCTCCGCCAGCCCCGCCGCCATCGCGCTCTGCCTGCCGGGCGCGTACCCGACGGATTCGAAGTACTGGCCCGTGCCCTCGATCCCGCCCCCGCCGAACCAGCCGAACAGCTTCTGCGCGCCGTGCGCCGCCAGCACCCCGCCGGTCCCCAGCCTGAGCAGCAGCAGGCCCACATCACGTCGGTCGTAGCAGGTCACGGCGGCTCCTCGGGCAGCGGGCGGGATCAGGTCTCCACCGTCGCACCGGGACACCCGAGTGGCGCGTCCTCGCGGCCGTTCGGGTGGCGGGTCCCCGGCCGCGGTGTGACGCTGACTCGCATGACGATCAAGACAGCCAAGCTCAGCGACCCGGCGGTCCGGGCCTTCGTCACCGCCGTCAACGCCGGCGACCCCGGCCGCCTCAGGGACGTCCTCACCCCGGACGCGACCATGGCGGACGACGGCTCCGACCGGAACCTCGACGAGTGGATGGACCGGGAGATCTTCTCCTCCCACGGCCACCTCGACGTCGACAACGAGTCCGACGGCGGTCGTTCCCTGCTCGCCCACTACCGCAACGACGCCTGGGGCGAGATGGTCACCCGCTGGACCTTCACGGTCGAGGACGACGGCCGTATCTCCCGCTTCGAGACCGGGCAGGCCTGACAAGCCCCCTTGCCAACCCCTTGCCCTCGCGTGCACTTCAACTCCTAGCGTCCGTGGACATGGACACCGACAGCACCACCAGGACCCTGGGACGTTCCGGCATCCGCGTCAGCGCGCTCGGCTTCGGCTGCTGGGCCATCGGCGGCGAGTGGCAGGACGCCACCGGCCAGCCGCTCGGCTGGGGCAGGGTCGACGACGAGGAGTCCGTACGGGCGGTCCGCCGCGCCCTCGACCTCGGCGTCACCTTCTTCG
Source organism: Streptomyces sp. NPDC096040 (assembly GCF_040303265.1). Lineage (NCBI taxonomy): Bacteria > Bacillati > Actinomycetota > Actinomycetes > Kitasatosporales > Streptomycetaceae > Streptomyces > Streptomyces sp. NPDC096040. Next base: position 38,757 of record NZ_JBEOTA010000039.1, on the reverse strand, counting down.
ACACCGCCGACACCTACGGCGCCGGGCACAGCGAGCGCGTCCTCGGCCGCGCCCTCGGCAAGCACCGGGACGAGGTCGTCGTCGCCACCAAGTGGGGCAACGTCTTCGACGAGGAGAAGCGCACCCTCACCGGCGTCGACGACTCCCCGGCGTACGTCCGCCGCGCCCTCACCGCCTCCCTGCGCCGCCTCGGCACCGACCACGTCGACCTCTACCAGCTTCACCTCTCGGACGCCGACCCGGCCCGCGCCGCCGAACTGCGCGATGCCTGCGAGGAGTTGGTGGCGGAGGGGCTCGTCCGCGCCTACGGCTGGAGCACCGACGACCCGGACCGCGCCGCCGTCTTCGCCGAGGGACCGCACTGTACGGCCGTACAGTGCGCCCTCAATGTGCTCCAGGACGCGCCTCAACTCCTGCAAGTGGCCGAGGACTTGGACCTTGCCGCCGTCAACCGCAGCCCGCTCGCGATGGGGTTGCTCGGCGGGCGGCGCGGCGGGACCGGCGCCGGGGACATCCGGAGCAGGCCGCCCGCCTGGCTGCCCGGGTTCGGGGACGGGGCCGGGGCCGATCCCGAGTGGGTCGCACGGATCGAGGCGCTGCGTGCCGTCCTCACCAGCGGCGGGCGGACCCTCGCGCAGGGCGCCCTCGCCTGGATCTGGGCCCGCAGCCCGCGGACGGTCCCGATCCCCGGCTTCCGGTCCGTCGCGCAGGCCGAGGAGAACGCCGGCGCGATGGCGAAGGGGCCGCTCACCGCCGGGCAGCTGGCCGAGATCGACCGGCTGCTCGGGCGCTGAACGGCCCCTGCCGGCGGCTCAGTAGACCTGTCCGCCGCCGTACTGCTGCTGCACATGGGGCTGCTGGTCATACCCCCTGTGGCTGCTCGCCGTAGCCCGCGGCCTGCTGTGCGTACTGCTGTCCGCGGCCCTGCTCGGTGAGGGTGATCTGGCCGGCCTTGATGGTGGCCAGGCGCGGGGCGCGGCGGGCGATGGAGGAGTCGTGGGTGACCATGACGAAGGTCAGCCGGTACTCGTGCCACAGGCCCTCCAGCAGGCCCATGATGTCGTCGCGGGTGCCCTCGTCGAGGTTGCCGGTGGGCTCGTCGGCGAGCAGCACCTTCGGCTTCTTCACCAGCGCGCGGGCGATCGCCACGCGCTGCTGCTGGCCGCCGGAGAGCTCGGAGGGGGCGTGGGTGAGGCGTTCGCCCAGGCCCACCGAGCGCAGCGCCTCGGCGGCGCGCTCGCGGCGTTCGGCCGGCTTGACGCCGAGCGGAACGAGGGCCGTCTCGACGTTCTCCTGGGCGGTGAGCGTGGGGATGAGGTTGAACGCCTGGAAGATGATGCCGATGTTCTCGGCGCGCACCCGGGTCAGCTTGGTCTCGCTGATGCGCGCGAGGTCGACGCCGTCCAGTTCGACGCTGCCCTCGGTCGGGCGGTCCAGGCCGCCGATCATCTGGAGCAGGGTCGACTTGCCGCCGCCGGTCGGGCCCTGGATGACGAGCTGGTCGCCGTCCTCGATGGTCAGGTCGACGCCGCGCAGCGCCTCGACCGTCTCCTTGCCCCGCGTGTAGCGCTTGGTGACTCCGGTGAGTCTGTACATGGGTTCTCCACTGGGTGGTGGGTGGGGTGGGGCGCCGCGTCCCGGGGGGAACGGAAGCGGCGCCCCGGTCCAAGGGGGCGGGTGGGTTACGAGACGCTGCGCAGGGCGTCGGCCGGGCGCATCCGGGAGGCGCGCCAGCCGCCCATCGCGCCGGCGATCAGACCGCCGGTGACCGCGAGGCCGACGGCGAGCGCGATGGTGGTGAGGGAGACGGGCGCGGTCAGCGCGATCTCCAGGGTGTCCTGGGTGGACTGCTGGCCGGGGCCGCCGCCGCCCGGGCCACCGCCCATGCCACCGCCGCCGGTGGTGTTGCCCAGCTGGGCCGTCAGCTTGGGGCTGATCGCGGTGACCGCGTAGGCCGCGCCGACGCCGAGGGCGATACCGAGAGCGCCGCCGATCAGGCCGTTCACCATGGACTCGCCGACGACCTGCCGGGTGACGTTGCGCGAGGGCCAGCCCAGCGCCTTCAGGGTGCCGAACTCACGCACCCGGCGGGACACCGCGGAGGAGGTCAGCAGCGCTGCCACCAGGAAGGCCGCCACCAGGACGGCGATGGACAGCCACTTGCCGACGCTGGTCGCCAGGCTGGAGGCGGTGGAGAGGGAACCGGAGACGGTGGACGCCAGGTCGGCGGAGGTGGTGACCGTCGTACCGGAGATGTTGGACTGGATCTCCTTCTTCACGGTGGAGATCTGCTTGGAGTCGGTCGCCTTGACGTAGATCGTGGTGACCTGGTTCTTGACGTCGCCGAGGGTCTGCGCCGGCTTCAGCGGGATGTAGAGGTCGGTGTCGGACTCGCTGCTGTCCGGGGTGGCGATCCCGATGACCGTGAACTTGGTGCCGGAGATCTTGAAGGTCGAGCCGACCTTGTACTTCTTCTCCTTGGCGTACGACTTGCTGACCACCGCGACCTTGGCGCTGGTCTGCGCCGAGGTGAAGGTCCTGCCCGAGGTGATCTTCATCGAGGCCAGCGGGCCGAGGCCCTGGTGGGCCACGTCGACGCCGACGACGGAGTAGCTGTTGACGTTGAAGTTGGCGCCGCCGCCCTGGACCTGCGGCTGGCCGGTGGAGGTGCCACCGCCCGGCTGGCTCTGGCCGCCCCCGCTGTCGCTGCTGCCGCTGGAGCTCTGTGCCTTGCCCTGCGTGAAGGAGCCGTCGACCTTGGTGACGTTCAGGGAGAGCGCTCCGACCGCGCTGTCCACGCCCTTCTGCGCGGCGACCTCGGTGACCAGGGTCGACTTCAGGGCCTGACCTCCCTGCGTCTGCACCCGGTCCGAACTCTGCGTGGAGCTGCTGCTGGACTTGGCGCCGAACTTGAAGTTCGGACCGCCGGAGCTGCCCGAAGCAGGTGCCGTACGGGCCTTGGTGACCGTCATGTCGGTACCGAGGCCGTAAAGCGACTTGAGGACCTTGTCCTGCGCCTGGGTCATACCGGCCGACACCGAGTCGACCGTGATGACCAGGGCGATTCCGAGCGCCAGACCCAGTGCGATGACCAGGGCCGCCTTCTTTCTACGGCCCAGCTCGCGCTTGAGATAGATGCCAAACATCCCGTTCCTCGAAGGTTCTTGGCGCCCGCTGTGGGCGCTGCCTCAAGCTAGGGAGAAACCTTTGAGTCACGCTGGGTAAAAGATGTGTCAGAGCTGAGAAAGCCCGTAGTCTTATCAAACTTTCATGAGACAGCAAATTCCTATTGAGGCGAGGGGGCCCTCCAAGGAACCCGCTGTTCCGTGCGTGTACGGTCCCGGAGTGCGCGATTCCTCTCTGCCGACCAGGCGTGCCGTCCTCGGGCTGACGGCCGCCGCTCTTCCCCTCTCCGCGGCGACCCCTGCCTCCGCGGCCACCGTCATAGGCGGCGAGCGCCTGGCCCGCGGCGGCGTCCAGGTGCGCGGCGCCACCGGCCTCCCCAGGAAGATCACCGCCCGTGCCTGGCTGCTCGCCGACTGCGAGAGCGGTGAGGTGCTGGCCTCCTTCGACGCGCACCGGCGCCTGGCGCCCGCTTCCACCCTGAAGATGCTGTTCGCGGACACCGTGCTGAAGAAGTTCGAGCGGACCGAGCGCTACCGGGTCAAGGACAGCGACATCTCCGACGTCCCGGCCGGCTCCAGCCTGGTCGGCATCAAGCCAGGCATCACCTACACCGTCGAGCAGCTGTGGCAGGGCGTCTTCCTGCGTTCCGGCAACGACGCCGTGCACGTCCTCGCCCACATGAACGGCGGCATCGCACAGACCGTCGCCGAGATGCAGGCCAAGGCGGCCGACCTCCAGGCCCTCGACACCCATGTGGTCAGCCCGGACGGCTTCGACCACCCCGGCCAGCTGTCCTCCGCCTACGACCTGACCCTCTTCGCACGGCACGGGCTGAAGGACGACGACTTCCGGGGCTACTGCGGGACCAGGACCGCGAACTTCCCGGCGGGCGGCAAGAAGACCTTCCAGATCCAGAACACGGACCGACTGCTCACCGGCTCCTGGGGACTGGGCACCTACAAGGGCCTGTTCGGCGTCAAGAACGGCTACACCAGCCACGCCGGCAACACCTTCACCGGTGGCGCCACCCGGGGCGGCCGCACCCTGCTGGTCACCGTGATGCATCCCGACAGCGGCAGCAACGCCGTGTACGAGGAGGCCGCCGCACTGCTCGACTGGGGCTTCGAGGAGGGGAGTTCGGCGCAGGCGGTGGGCGCGCTGGTCGATCCGCTGAGCGAGGGCGGGGCGAGCGCGAGCCCGTCGCCCACGACGGCGAAGGGCGCCGCGGGTGCGGCCGGGAAGGGAGCGGCGGCCGGTTCGGGGTCGTCCGGACCGTCGCGGTGGCGGCTCGCGGAGGGCGGCGCGGGAACGCTCGCGCTGCTGGGCGCGGGGGCGTTGACGCTGCGTCGGCGCCGCCGGACGGCCACCGCCGACCCGCGGGACACACCGGCGAGTTGACGTCACGCGGCAGCCGTCCCACCCACCGGTGCGTACCCGCGTCCCGCACGGGTCCACCCCCACCCGGTGTGGTGGGACGGCTGCCGCCTCCCCCTCGGTGTGGTCGGCGGAACACCGGAGCCTCAACTGTGAAGCTCTGGTGGAGAAGAGTTGAGCATAGGCGCGTTACCGGCGGAAACGCCGCGGACGTTTGAATTCCGGTTGTGCAAGTTGCGAAGGTCCGGGCTGAACGGCGGTTCAGCCCCGGCCCACGTACGGCATCGCCGTCGCCAGCACCGTCGCGAACTGCACGTTCGCCTCCAGCGGCAGCTCGGCCATGTGCCGCACGGTGCGCGCCACATCCGCCACGTCCATCACGGGTTCCGGGGCGATCTCCCCGCTCGCCTGCAGGGCGCCGGTCCGCATCCGGGCCGTCATGTCCGTGGCCGCGTTGCCGATGTCGATCTGCCCGACCGCGATGCCGTACGGCCGCCCGTCCAGGGACAGCGACTTGGTGAGGCCGGTCAGCGCGTGCTTGGTCGCGGTGTAGGGGGCGGAGTGCGGGCGGGGCGTGTGCGCCGAGATGGACCCGTTGTTGATGATCCGCCCGCCCTGCGGCTCCTGCTCCTTCATCTGCCGGAACGCCGCCTGCGCGCACAGGAACGCCCCGTTGAGGTTGGTGTCCACCACATGGCGCCACGCCTCGTAGGCGAGATCCTCCACGGGCACCCCGCCGGGCCCGAACGTCCCCGCGTTGTTGAACAGCAGGTCCACCCGCCCGAACTGCTCCACGGTCGCCGCGAACAGCCCGGCGACGGCTTCCGGTTGCGCCACATCCGTGCGTACGACGAGACGGTCGCCCTCGGGCACCAGCGCCGCCGTCTCCTCCAGCTTCTCCGGGCGCCGCCCCGCCAGCGCCACCGACCAGCCGGCCCGCAGCAGCTCCACGGCCACGGCCCGCCCGATACCGGAACCGGCGCCGGTGACCACCGCGATCTTCGATTGCTTGGCGTTCATAGGGCGGCAGCCTAGGGAGCCCGACCCCTCAGGTCACGCCCCGCCGGGCGCGGCGCTCAGGGGTCGTGTCCCGCTGGGCGCGCTCCCGTCCGGGTCGGGGTGTTCGGGTTGTGTCCCGCCGGGCGCCCCCCCGCCCGGGTCGCGCCCGGGTTACGACTCCCCGGGGTAGCGGACGCCGATCAGTTCACGGAGCGTGTCCAGGGTGCGCATGACCGCGAGGGTGCCGTCGAGTGGGACGAGCGGGGACTCGGTCTCACCGGCCCGCAGCGCGCGCATGACCTCCCGGGCCTCGTGGCGCAAGCTGGTGCGCGGGCCGTCGGCCGGGTCCAGGGCGAACTCCTCCGGGTCGCGGCCGTCGCGGTGCAGTACGAAGCGCTCGGGGTGGAAGAAGCCGTCCGGGATGTCGATCCGGCCGCGTGAGCCGGTGACCGAGGCGGTGGTGCCGGTGCCGCCCACTATGGAGCAGTGCACCGCCGCGAGAGCACCGCTCTCCCAGGAGAGCAGTGCACCCGTCTGGAGATCGACGCCCTCGTCCGAGAGCACCGCTCGCGCCGACAGCCCGTCCGGCTCGCCGAGCAGCAGATGCGCGAACGACACCGGGTACACCCCCAGGTCGAGCAGCGCGCCCCCGCCCAGCACCGGGTCCCGCAGCCGGTGCCCCGGCGGGAACGGGCCCTCCAGCCCGAAGTCCGCCTGCACGGTCCGCACCTCACCGATCGCCCCGTCCCCGACCAGCGCCTTCAGCCGTCGCACCAGCGGGTTGCAGTACATCCACATCGCCTCCATCAGGAAGCGGTCGTGCTCCTTCGCCAGCGCCACCAGTTCCTCGGCCTCGCGGACGCCGATCGTGAACGGCTTCTCGCACAGCACGTTCCGCCCCGCCGCCAGGCACAGCCCGGCGGCCGCCCGGTGCGCCGAGTGCGGAGTGGCGACATACACGACGTCGATGTCCTCGTCCCGGGCCAGCGACTCCCAGTCGCCGTACGCCCGCCCTATCCCGAACCGCTCCGCGAACGCCTCCGCCGACTCCGGGGACCGTGAGGCCACCGCCGCGATCTCCGCGTCCGGCAGATCCACCAGGTCCGCCGCGAACGCGGCCGCGATTCCGCCGGTCGCCAGGATCCCCCACCGCACACTCTGCTCAGCCATCCCGGCCGCCCCACCCTCGCTCATGTGTTTCCAGGCAGTCTGTACGAGCTGAGAGCATAGGCCGGGGCCATCGGGGTCCACCAAGAGCGGACCCGTAGAGCGAGACCAGCAGTGAACCGAAGGAGCAGGGGGGCACATGCGCCAGATGCCAGAGCGGCCGGCACCGCCGACACCGCACGCCCAGGACACCGCCGTACCCTCCGGAACCGCCCCCGGCACCCGCGCCGCCCGCCGTGCGGGTCTCCTCCTGGTGCTGGTCCTCGGTGCGCTCACCGCGACGCCGCCGCTGGCGATGGACATGTACCTCCCGTCCCTGCCGGAGGTCACCCGCTCCCTCCACGCCCCCGCCGCGACCGTCCAGCTCACCCTCACCGCCTGCCTCGCCGGCATGGCCCTCGGCCAGCTGGTCGTCGGCCCGATGAGCGACCGCTGGGGCCGCCGCCGTCCGCTGCTGGCCGGCCTCGCCGTCTACGTCGCCGCCACCGCCCTGTGCGCCGTCGCGCCGAACGTCGAGACCCTGGTCGCCTTCCGCCTCGCCCAGGGCCTCGCGGGCGCGGCCGGCATAGTCATCGCCCGGGCCGTCGTACGCGACCTCTACGACGGTGTCGCCATGGCCCGCTTCTTCTCCACCCTGATGCTGGTCTCCGGGGTGGCCCCGATCGTCGCCCCGCTGATCGGCGGGCAGATCCTGCGGGTGACGGACTGGCGGGGCGTGTTCGTCGTCCTGACGGTCGTCGGTGCGGTCCTCGCGGCCGTGGTGTGGGCGAAGCTCCCGGAGACCCTGCCGGGCGCCGACCGGCACGCCGGGGGAGCGGCCGCCGCCGCACGCGCCATGCGCACCCTGCTCGCCGACCTCCCCTTCACCGGCTACATGCTCGCGGGCGGCTTCGCGTTCGCGGCCCTCTTCGCCTACATATCCGCGTCCCCGTTCGTGATCCAGGAGATCTACGGCGCCTCCCCGCAGACCTTCAGCCTGCTCTTCGGGCTCAACTCGGTCGGGCTGGTGATCGCCGGGCAGATCAACGGCAAGGTGCTGGTCGGCCGGGTCAGCCTGGACAAGGTGCTGGGCGCCGGCCTGACCGTGACCGTACTCGCCGCGACCGCCCTGCTCCTCATGTCGACCGGAGTCCTCGGCCCGGTCGGCCTCGCCTCCGTCGCCACCGCCCTGTTCGTACTGATGTCCGCGATGGGCTTCACCCTCCCCAACGCCCAGTCCCTCGCCCTGCTGCGCACCCGGCACACCGCCGGATCGGCGTCCGCGCTGCTCGGGACCTCCTCGTTCCTGGTGGGCGCGGTCGCCTCACCGCTGGTCGGGATCGCCGGGGAGAGAACCGCCGTGCCCATGGCGATCGTCCAACTGGCGGGGGCACTGGTGGCACTGGCCTGCTTCGTGGGAATGTGCCGTCCCTGGACAGCGCGTGGGAACACACGTGCGGCGACGGAGGATGGGGGTGCCCCCATTCGAGCGAAGTCGAGAGAGGGGGAGAAGAGCTGAGCGTACCGAGACTGCGCGTCGAGACACCGGAACGGGCCGGGCTCGACCCCGCGGAACTCAGGCACCTCGTGCGCGAAGTGCATGCCCTCACCGCAGGCGAGCGGCCCTGGGCGGCCGGCGCCGTCGTGGTCGCCGGACGCGGTCCCGTGATCGCCGTCCAGCAGGCGGCCGGCTGGGCCGTGCGCTGGTCCGCGTACGACCCCGAGGCCGACGCCGGTGTCGAACTGCCGTCCGCCGCCCGGGTCCCGATGACCGTCGACACCCCCTTCGACCTGGCCTCCCTCACCAAACTCTTCACCGCGGTCGCCGCCGTGCAGCAACTCGAACGCGGCACCCTCGGCATCGACGCCCGCGTCGGCGCCTACCTCCCCGACTTCCGGGCGGCCGCCGTCCACGGCATCACCGTCCGCCAGCTCCTCACCCACACCTCGGGCCTGCGCCCCGAACTCCCTCTCCACGACTGCCCCGACGACGCGGCCCGCCTCGACCTGCTCCGCGCCGAGGCCCCGAGCAGCCCGCCCGGCACGTACCGCTACTCGGACCTCAACATGCTCCTCCTCCAGTACGTCCTGGAGCGGATCACCGGCCGCACCCTCGACGTCCTCGTCCACGAGGGCATCACCCGCCCGCTCGGGATGACCGCCACCGACTTCGGCCCCCGCCCCGGCGCGGCGGCCACCGAGGACCAGCGGCGGCCGTGGGCCAAGGCGGACCGGGGGATGCTGCGGGGTGTCGTGCACGACGAGAACGCCTGGGCGCTGGGCGGGCCGGCCGGGCACGCGGGCCTGTTCTCCACGGCCCGGGACCTGGCCGTCTTCTGCCGGACGCTGCTGGCGGGCGGTGCGTACGGCCCGGCGCGCATCCTCGGCCCCGACTTCGTGGACCTGCTGCTGAACCCACCCGGTCTGGGGTTCCTGGTGGACCAGCCGTGGTTCATGGGCGAACTGGCGGGCCGGGGCGCGGCCGGGCACACCGGGTTCACGGGGACGAGCCTGGTCCTGGACCGGGCGACGGACACCTTCCTGGTCCTGCTGGCCAACACCGTGCACCCCCGGCGGCGACCGGGCGACAGCGCTCCGAGAGCGGCGGCGGCGACCCGGCTGGCGAGGGCGGTCTTTCTCAGCCCGTCGCGGGTGTGACGCGGCGGCGGCCAGGCCTTCGAGCGAGTCGCCGTCCGCTGGTTCCCGCCCTCGGCGCGCCGCGTCTTCCGGCACTACCCCGCGCTCGAGCCGGTGCCCACGTGGGCACCGGAGCCGTCCGGGTGTGATGTCGGGCGCCCCTACAATCACCGGGTGAACCACCCCGCATCCCCGGCCGACCAGCTCCGTGCCACGCTCTCCGACCTCCTCGACGGCCTTCCCCCGAAGCAGGCCGCCGGAGCCGTCGAGCGACTGATCGCCAGCTACCGGGGTGCCACCCCGACCGACGCGCCGATCCTGCGGGACCGCGCGGACGTGGTGGCCTACGCGGCCTACCGGATGCCGGCGACCTTCGAGGCGGTACGGGCGGCGCTGGCGGCGTTCGCCGACGCGGTGCCGGAGGGCTGGGTGCCGGGGAGCCATGTGGACGTCGGCGGCGGGACGGGCGCGGCGACCTGGGCGGTGACCGACACCTGGGCCGGGGTCCGGCCGGTGACGGTCCTCGACTGGGCCGAGCCGGCGCTCGCCCTGGGCCGGGAGATCGCCGCGGCGAACCCGGCGCTGCGGGAGGCGTCCTGGCAGCGCTCTCGGATCGGAGCAGCGCTCACCATCGAGAGCACTGATCTCGTCACGGTGTCGTACGTCCTCAACGAACTCGACGAGGCCGCCCGTGCCGCCCTCGTCGACGCCGCCGCGACCGCCGCGCAGGCCGTCGTCATCGTGGAGGCCGGCACCCCGGCGGGCTATGCCCGGGTCATCGAGGCCCGCGACCGCCTGATCGCCGCCGGCTTCCAGGTCGCCGCGCCCTGCCCGCACAGCGCCGCCTGCCCGATCGTCCCCGGCACGGACTGGTGCCACTTCTCGGCCCGGGTCAGCCGCTCCTCCCTGCACCGCCAGGTCAAGGGCGGATCGCTGGCCTACGAGGACGAGAAGTTCAGCTACGTGGCGGCCACCCGCTTCCCGGTGGCCCCCGCGCCGGCCCGGGTGGTGCGGCGGCCGCAGATCCGCAAGGGCCAGGTCCTGCTCGACCTGTGCGAGACCGACGAACAGCTGCGCCGGACGACGATCACCAAACGCCACGGCGACCTGTACCGGGCGGCGCGGGACGCGGACTGGGGAGACGCCTGGCCGCCGCGGTGACACGTCGTGGTGATACGCCCCCGGCACCCCGCTTCGCACCCGGATGGGACCATAAGGCATGCTGTCCGCACCACAGGGAGGCGAGGCGATACATGAGCGGGACGTTCGGCGGCCGCAGCGGCCGGCAGGGCAGACTCTCCCAGTGGCTGCTCGGACGGCGGTCCAGGGAAGCCGCCGCCACCGACGGTGACGGCCGTGCGGCCCTGCTGCTCGCCGCCGCCGAGGCGGGCCTCCCGCTGGCCCCCGCCGCGTATCCCGCCCCCGGCTACGGCTGCTCCTGCGACCGCGTCGGCTGTCCCACCCCGGCCCGGCACCCGGTGTCGTTCGCGTGGCAGACGCAGTCCACCACCGACCGCGCCCAGATCGAGCGCTGGGCCCGGCACCAGCCGCAGGCCAACTTCATCACCGCGACCGGGATGACCCACGACGTCCTGGACGTCCCCCTGGAGGCCGGCCGGCAGGCGCTGGAGCGGCTGCTCGCGAACGGCGTCGAGGTGGGTCCGGTCGCCGAGAGCGACGACGGCCGCATGCTGTTCTTCACCCTCACCCGCGGCACTCCCGAGGACGAGGACGAGTGGTGGCCGTGCGAGCTGGACTGCCACCCCGAGACCATGGACGAGCATCCGGGCCTGCGCTGGCACTGCCGGGGGTCGTACGTCCTCGTGCCGCCCGCCCGGCTGCCCGGTGACGACGGCCGCAGCGTGCACTGGGTACGCGGTCCCGAGCACCCGCTGCCCGACCCGCTGACCCTCCTGGAGAGCCTCACCGACGCCTGCGCCCGGCACGTCGGCACCGAGTCCGACCAGGCGGGCGCCGCCTGGCCGGTCCGCCGTTAGGAACCCTCGGCGGACGTCAGCCCCTGGATGCGTCCCAGGACCGAGACCTTTCCGGTGCCCGCCGGGTCCAGCGCGACCTGGTTGGAGACGAACTGCATGGTCAGCGACTGCTTGATCTCGCCCTTGGTGAGGGCCTTGACGTCCTGGTTCGGCGTCGGCACCGAAGTGCCCGCGGCCGCGGTCTCCTTGGCGTAGTAGCGGGTGGTGAAGAACACCATCGCACCGCCGTCGGTGGTGCGCAGGGCGAGCGGCGCGTAGTCGCCGCCCGTCAGCGGCACGTCGATGTACTGGGTCGCGAGGCCCGGCTTGGTCGACTTCTTGCGGTCCGTGCGCCAGCCGCTGGTGTGCGCGCCGTCCGCGAAGACGCTGCCGCCGCTCTTCAGGTAGGTGGCGTAGTCCTCGCTCAGGTCAGCGGGGGAGAGGGCCAGTTGGGCGCTGTTGGCCGGCACGGCCTCGGCCCAGCCGTCCTTGTCGGTCGTGAACTTCGGTACGGCGTCCGGCGCGACCAGCGTCAGATACGCCACCTGGAACGGCGCGGAGAGGCTGTTACGGGTGAAGACCAGCAGCCAGCGGTCGTCGCCGCCCTTGTTGCCGTGCGCGTCGGCGAGGAACCAGCGCGGCCAGCCGGCCTTCTTGGGGATGGTGTACGTGACGTCGTCGAACTCCAGCGCCGAATGGCCGGAGTTGCCGCTCGGGCTGTTGACGTGCCCGGCCTTCAGACGCGCGGAGTCGATGTCGGCGAGGGCGCCGGTCGTGTAGTCGGCGTCCAGGGAGCCGTCGTAGGCCTTGTCGGCCTTGTTGTACGCGTCCGTGAACTGCTTCAGCGCCTTGGCGGCCTCGGCGCGGGTGGTGGTGGGGAGCACCTCGCGCTCCCCGTGCACCACCACGCATCCGCTCGCCGTCAGTGACACGGCGGTCAGCGCGACCGCCATGAGCGCCCCGCGCTCATGCCCGCGGAGTCTGCGGAGCCGCCGAGGGCCGCGATCCCTGGTCGTCAGGTGCGTCATCAGGTGCCTTCACCTTCCCCTTCCCGGAGGCGAACCCTACCGGGGCGAAGAAGAGTACGAGCGTCGGGATCAGGTACAGCAGCCACACCGTGACCTGGAGCACGGTCGGGTCGGGCTGGAAGTTGAAGACGCCCTTGAGGAGGGTGCCGTACCAGCTGTCCGGCGGGATGGCGCCGCTGATGTCGAAGGCCTGGTCGGTCAGGCCCGGGATCCAGTCGGCCTCCTGGAGGTCGTGGAAGCCGTACGCCAGCACGCCCGCCGCGACGACCACCAGCATGCCGCCGGTCCAGGTGAAGAACCTGGCGAGGTTGATCCGCAGGGCGCCGCGGTAGAAGAGCCAGCCGAGCAGGACCGCGGTGGCGAGGCCGAGGACGACGCCGATCAGGGGGCGCGGGGTGCCGTCGCCGGCCGCGTGCACGGACGCCCACACGAACAGGGCGGTCTCAAGTCCCTCCCGGCCCACGGCGAGGAGGGCGGTGGCGACCAGCGCGCCGGTGCCCATCGCGAGGGCCGCGTCGAGCTTGCCGTGCAGCTCGGACTTCAGGTGCCGGGCGGTGCGCCGCATCCAGAACACCATCCAGGTCACCAGGCCCACCGCGACGACGGACAGGGACCCGCCGAGCGCCTCCTGCGCCTCGAACGTCAGCTCCTGGGAGCCGAATTCGAGGGCGCAGCCGAAGCCCATGGCGATGAGCACCGCCACGCTGATGCCGATCCAGACCGGCCTCAGGGCGTCCCTGCGCCCGGTCTTGACCAGGTAGGCGATGAGGATGCAGACGACGAGCGAGGCCTCAAGGCCTTCGCGCAGCCCGATCAGATAGTTGGAGAACACGGATCACGCCTCCTCGGAGAACAGCGTCCGGCCCCACCAGTCGTCCTTGTCCCGGACGCCGGGCGGGACCGCGAAGACCGCCGAACCCACGTGCTGGATGTACTCGTTGAGTGCGTCGGACGCCGACAGCCTGCGCTGCAGCGGGATGAACCCCTTGCGGACGTCACGCTGGTAGGCCAGGAAGAACAGGCCCGCGTCGAGCCGTCCGAGCCCGTCCGTCCCGTCGGTGAACGAATAACCCCGGCGCAGGATGGTGATCCCGCCGTTGGAGTCGGGGTGCGCGAGCCGCACATGGGCGTCCGGCTTCATCGCCTTCAGGAACGGCGCGTCGTGCTCCCTGGCCTTGCCGACGGGGGCGCCCTCGCCCTTGTCCCGCCCGAAGACGTCCTCCTGCTCCTGGAGCGAGGTCCGGTCCCAGGTCTCGATGTTCATCCGGATGCGCCGGGCGACGAGATACGACCCCCCGCGCATCCACCCGGGACCGTCGCCGTCGCCCACCCAGACGAACTTCTTCAGCCGGTCGGTCTCGGTCCCCGCGATGTTGCGGGTGCCGTCCTTGAACCCCATGAGATTGCGCGGGGTCTGGGCATCCGGGGTCGTGGACGAGGTCTTCCCGAAACCGAGCTGGGACCAGCGGATGGCGACCTTGCCGAAGCCGATCCGGGCGAGGTTGCGGATGGCGTGCACGGCGACCTGGGGGTCGTCGGCGCAGGCCTGGACGCACAGGTCGCCGCCGGTGCGGGCGGAGTCGAAGTTGTCGCCCGGGAACTGCGGCAGATCGACCAGGGCGTCCGGGCGGCTGTCCCTGAGCCCGAACTTCTCGAAGAACGACGGCCCGAAGCCGATCGTCAGCGTCAGCCGGGACGGCTTGAGCCCGAGCGCCTCGCCGGTGTCGTCCGGGGGCGCCTCGGCGAGCCCGCCGTACGCCCCGTCGCCGATCGCCTTCCCGGCGGTCAGTCGCCGGGCCGCGGCCGTCCAGTCCTTCAGCAGCTGGACGAACTCGGCCCGGTCCTCGGTCTTCACGTCGAACGCGGCGAAGTGCAGCCGGTCCTGGACGGGGGTGGCGATACCGGCCTGGTGGGCGCCGTGGAACGGGACGGCGGTCGTGGGGTCGGCGTCGTCGCCGGACTCGGCCACGGCCACCGCGCCCCCGGCCACGGCGGCGCCGAGCGCGAGCCCGGCCCCGCCCCAGCCGATGACCGCACGACGCGACGGACTGGTTTTCTCGGCCATGTCCCGCCCCTTACTTGACGACGGCCGCGGCGAGCTTGGACAGCGGCTCCGCGAGGGCGTTGACCGCGTCGGACAGCTCCTTCTGCTGGGCCTTGGTGACCTTGTCGTACGACACGAAGCCGTCCGAGGTGGAGGTGGTGCGGTACTCGTCGAGCAGCGCGTTCAGCGCGGTGAACTGCTTGTCCAGCTCGGTGGTCAAGGCCGCGTCGTTCTTCCGGGCGACCGGCTTCAGCAGCTCGTACGCCTTGTGCGCACCATCGACGTTGGCCTTGAAGTCACTGAGGTCGGTGTGGGAGTAACGGTCCTCCTCGCCGGTGACCTTGCCGGTGGCGACCTCGTCGAGGAGTTCCTTGGCGCCGTTGGCCATGGAGGTCGGGGTGATCTCGGCCTTGCCGACCCGCTTCTGCCAGTCCTTCAGATCGGTGACCAGCCCGGCGGCCAGGGTCTTCTGCTCGGCGCCGATCTTCTCGTCCTGCCACAGCGCCTTCTCCAGCGCGTGCCAGCCGGTCCACTTCTGGCCCTTCTCCAGGCCGTCGGCGCGGGTGTCCGTCTTGGGGTCGATGTCCCCGAAGGACTCGGCGATCGGCTCGGTGCGCTCCCAGCCGACCCGGGAGGGGGCGTAGGCGTTCTTCGCGGCTTCCAGGTCGCCTGCCTTGATGGCGGCGGCGAACGTCTCCACCTTCGGGATCGTCGCGTCGGCCTGCTCCTGGGCGTACTCGCGGTAGTCGGCGACGGCCTTGTCGAGCGTCGGGTTGCGCTTGGCGACCGCACCGGAGCCGGTGACGGTCAGCTTCTGCCGGACACCGTGCCCCTTCATCCCGGGCCGGCAGGCTATTTCGTACGACCCCTGCTTCACCTCGGCGGTGAGCGTGTACTTCGTCCCCGGCCCGATGTTCTCCTTCTCCGAGACGATCCGGTCGTCCGGGAAGAGGATCTCGACCTCGGTGGCCTTGGACCCGGTGTTCTCGATGGCGAGCGTGACGTGCCCGGCGGGCACGGACTTGGTCGACGTCTCGCACCTGGAGTCGGCCGCGGTGACCTGAATCGCGTCACCGCCCTTGGCGTCGCTCTTCGCCGTGCAGGCCGAGAGAGCGGTCAGAGCAGCCGCGGTGGCGGCGGCGGTGACGGTGAGTCGGACGGCACGCATGCAGGCTCCAAGCGAGGTGGTGTGGTGAGGCTTCCCTAACTTACCCGAGGCTTACCTCACTCTTACCCATGCGGGATGTGATTCACCGGACACAGAAGGATCACGGAGACCCGAGTGCTTCAATGCCGGAGTGACTGAATACGACGTGCTGCGTGTCTTCTGCGCGGCGAACGGCGGCTACGGCAACGAGCTCGGCGTCGTCCGCGACGGCACGGTGCTGCCCGCGCGGGAGGACCGGCAGGCGCTGGCGGCGAAGCTCGGGTTCAGCGAGACCGTGTTCGTGGACGACCCCGAGCGCGGGGTCGTCGACATCTACACCCCCACCCTGCGCCTGCCGTTCGCCGGCCACCCCTGCGTCGGCACGGCCTGGCTGCTGGACGTGCCCGAACTGGTCACACCGGCCGGCGTGGTCGGCGCCCGGCTGGACGGGGAGTTCAGCTGGATCGAGGCACGCCCGGAGTGGGCCCCGCCGCGCACCCTGCGCCAGTACGCCACGGCCGCCGAGGTGGACGCCCTGCCGGTGCCGCCGCCGGGCGAGCGAAGCGAGATGGGGGTCCCCCCGGACGAAGTCTGGGGGAGGATCTACGCCTGGGCGTGGGAGGACGAGTCGGCCGGGCGGGTAAGGGCGCGCGGCTTTCCCGGGCGCGGTGACGGGATCGACGAGGACGAGGCGACCGGGGCGGCCGCGCTGCTGCTCACCGACCGGCTGGGCCGGGCCCTGAACATCACCCAGGGCAGGGGCTCACAGATCCTCACGGCACCGCAGCCGTACGGCTGGGTGGAGATCGGCGGGCGGGTCCTCCTGGAGGGGGCCGAGAGGCAGCCGGGTCTCAGCTAGCGGCCGGCTTGTCGTCGCGGCCGCGCCTCGCGTAGTACCAGGTCATGTTCGACGACAGACCCGTCAGCAGCACCCAGACGACGCCCATCAGCCAGCTGCCCTGCACGAACGAGATGACGGCGGCGGCGACGGCGAGAACGCAGACGACCAGGGCGTAGAGGGCGAGGCGGGGCATGTCGGAGTCGCTTTCGGATCGGTCGGTCGGGGGACACCGGTGGGAGCCACCAGTGTCCCCCATCCGCTCAGACGTCCGTGACGCGGAGCCCGGCGTGTGCCTTGTAGCGGCGGTTGACCGAGATCAGGTTGGCGACCAGCGACTCCACCTGGTGGGCGTTGCGCAGCCGCCCCGCGAAGATGCCCCGCATCCCCGGGATGCGCCCGGCCAGCGCCTGCACGATCTCCACGTCCGCCCGTGCCTCGCCCAGTACCATCACATCGGTGTCGATCTCCTCGACCTCCGGGTCCTGGAGCAGTACCGCCGACAGATGGTGGAAGGCCGCCGCGACCCGGGAGTCCGGCAGCAGCGCCGCGGCCTGCTCCGCCGCGCTGCCCTCCTCCGGCCTGAGCGCGTAGGCGCCCTTCTTGTCGAAGCCGAGCGGGTTGACGCAGTCCACGACCAGCTTCCCGGCCAGTTCCGCGCGCAGCGACTCCAGCGTCTTGCCGTGCCCGTCCCACGGTACGGCGACGATCACGAGGTCACTGCGGCGCGCGCACTCGGCGTTGTCCGCGCCCTCGACGCCGTGACCGAGTTCGTCGGCGGCGGCCTGCGCGCGCTCGGTGGCCCGCGAACCGATGATCACCTTCTGGCCGGCCCGGGCCAGCCGGTAGGCGAGGCCCTTGCCCTGCGGGCCGGTGCCGCCGAGTACACCCACGACCAGGCCGGAGACGTCGGGCAGGTCCCAGGGGTCCTTGCCGGCGGCCTTCTCGGCCGCCGGCTGCTGTGCACTGTCGGAAGTGTCGGAAGAGGTCATGGGCCGACTCTACGTCCGTGGCGGCGGCCGTACCCGGTCAGGTGAGCCGGTTCACGGGCACCCGCCGGAACGTGATCGTCTCGTACGCGCCGAAGTCCCCGGTCTCGTACAGCAGTCCGACGGTGGCCGCGTCGACCCGGGTCAGGTCGGAGTAGGCGGCGGGCAGACCGTCGACCGTGTAGGCGGGGCGCCAGGTGGTACCGCCGTCGCCGGAGGCACGGATCGTCATCAGCGCCCGGGCGGCGGGGTCGGCGGGGCCCGAATACAGCAGCAGATCCGGGTCCCGCAGCTGCAGTACGGAGGCCTCGCAGACCGGCGCGGTGAGCCCGGCCTGCGGCCGGAACGGCTTCACCAGCGTCTTCCCGCCGTCCGTCGAGTGCGCGTCGGCCCGGTCGCCCGGGGACGGCGAGTCGTTGCGGGTATTGAAGTAGACGCGCCCGTCCGGGAGTTCGGCGGCGGTGGTCTCGTTCACGTTGACGTACCCGTTGGTGTTCTCGTCGACGTAGCCGAGGTACCAGGTCTCGCCCCGGTCGTCGCTGAGCAGGCAGTGGCCGCTGTTGTACTTGCCCTCGGTGCCGTTGTCGGTCCCGGTGGGCGCGACGGTGTGGTTCGCGGCTACGACGACCCGCCCCGAGCGCAGTTGGACGGCGTGCCCGGGGGTGGTGGCGTACCACCGCCAACCGGCCTTCTTCACCGTCTTGGTGATCTCCTTCGGAGCGGACCACGTCACCCCGTCGTCGTCGCTGTGCTGCACCCACACCCGCCGCCCGTCCGCGTCCGACACCTGCCCGCGCAGGATGGCGTCCTCGGTGGCGGAGGCGGCACTGCGGACGTGGACGAGCAGGATCCGGCCGGTGTCGAGAACGACGGGGGCGGGGTTCCCGGCGAGGTCGGTGCCGTTGCCGGCGGCGACCTGGAGCGCCCCCCAGGTACGGCCGCCGTCCCCGGACCTCTTCAGCACCACGTCGATATGCCCGTAGTCCGCGGCGGAGTCGACCCTCCCCTCGCAGAAGGCGAGCACGGTGCCCGCCCGGGAGACCACCACGGCCGGGATCCGGAAACTGGCGTAGCCCTCGGTACCCGCGCGAAAGGGAATGCTTGCTTCTACGTCGCTCATGGGCCGCCTTCTCCCCGGATTGGGCGAACTCGCGGTGAACTCCGCGTCACGAGTGCCCGATTGCGGCAGTATGCGGGGGCATGGACGCCGTACGGGTCGCATTGCTGCGCGAAGTGCTCGCCGGAACCGAGTGGTTGGGGGCGACGCGGAGATTCGCGGGCGCGCTGCGGGGCTCGGTGGTGACACACGGCGGCGGACTGCTCCTGCTCGGCACCCCGGAGTACGAGCCGTGGCATCTCGCCGCGCACCTGGTGGACGAGGCCGCGTGGTCCGGTACGCCGGAACTGGCGCCGACGCTGGTACGGCACGGGGCCCGCCCCACCGACCCGGCCCATCTCGCCGCCGGCCTCGGCCGTATCGAGGCGGCCCGCCGGGGCGAGACGCTGCTGGTGGTGGCGCCGGGCGAGTCGGCACCCCTCCTGGACCACGTCCACACCGCCCGCCGGGCCGGGGTGACGGTACTGGCCCTGTCCAGCACGGCCGACGACGCGTTGACGGCGATGGCCCATGAGACCCTCACGGTCCCGGAGGGCGCGGGACTGGACCTGGACACGGTCCAGCACCTGGTCAGCGCGGCGACAGGCGAGAACGGGCCGTCCCCAAGAGCCCGCCGCCGCTTCAGGGACCGCCTGTCAAGACTGGCGGAAACGGTAACGGCGCCGCCTTCGACCCCTTGGTAGCTCCCCGCCCAGCCACCCGACTCTGTTGGCTGTCCGCCTGCCGGCAGCACCGAGGAGAAGCGGAGACGCCGACCGGGACGGGGCGGGATGCCACCGACGCGCCCCACCGCCGGGCGGCCGGCGCGGACGCCCACGGCCGATCGAGCAGCCCCTCTCGCCCAGCTCTTCACCTCGCCTCTCTGCCAACCGAGACAGGTGGGTGGGTGGGAAAAGCGGTTGATGTGGCGCACCGCGCCGTTCAGCATGGCTCAGCGTGAGCGTGCTTCCCGACCTCGCCCCCTGGCGGGCCTCCGTCGACTTCCGGCGGCTGTGGGCCTCCGGTCTGATCAGCAACTTCGGGACGTTCCTGACGTTCGTCGCACTCCCGGTGCAGATCAAGGACCTCACCGGAAGCGCGGCCGCCGTCGGTGCCGTCGGCGCTGTCGAGCTGCTCCCGCTCATCCTCTTCGGCCTCTACGGCGGCGCCCTCGCCGACGCCCTCGACAAGCGTCTGCTCATCCTCTGGACCGAGGCAGGTCAGGGCCTGCTCAGCGCGGCCCTGCTGCTCAACGCCCTGCTGCCGCACCCGGCCGTCTGGCCGCTGTACGCCGTCGCCGCGCTCTCCTCCGCGCTGGGGTCGGTCCAGCGCCCCGCCCTGGACTCCCTCTGGCCCAGGATCGTCGCCCACGACGACCTCCCGGCCGCGGCGGCCCTCAACTCGTTCCGCTGGACCGTCGGCGGCGTCGCGGGCCCCGCCGTCGCCGGCCTGGTCGTGGCGTACGCGGGCCTCGGCTGGGCGTACGGCGCCGACCTCGTCACCTTCGCCGTCTCGGTCGTCCTGATCCTCCCGATCGCCGCGTCCCCCGCCTCCCACGAGGCCGCGAAACCCTCCCTGCGCTCCATCGCGGAGGGCGCCCGCTACGCCTGGAGCCGCAAGGAACTCCTCGGCACCTACGCCGTCGACCTCGCCGCGATGTTCCTGGCGATGCCGCTCGCCGTCCTCCCGTTCCTGGCCGACGAGTTGGACGCGAAGTGGTCGCTCGGGCTGATGTACGCGAGCATCCCGGCCGGGTCACTCCTGGTGAGTGTCGTCAGCGGCTGGACCTCGCGGGTGCGCCGGCACGGGCGGATGGTGGTGCTGTCGGCCGCCCTGTGGGGTCTGGCGATCGCGGCCGCCGGCGCCGCCGGCAACGTATGGCTGGTCCTGCTCCTCCTGGCCGTCGCCGGCGGCTGCGACATGGTCAGCGGGATCTTCCGGGGCGCCATGTGGAACCAGACGATCCCCGACGAGCTGCGCGGCCGTCTCGCCGGGATCGAGCTGCTGTCGTACTCCGTGGGCCCGACCCTCGGCCAGGTGAGGGCCGGTGGCATGGCCGGATGGCTGGGCGTCCGCGCGTCCGTCGGCGTGGGCGGCCTGCTGTGCGCCGGCACGGTCGGCCTGCTGGCCCTGTGCCTGCCCGCCCTGATGTCGTACGACGCACGGACCAACGAGCACGCCGTACGGCTGCGCGCTCGGCGCACGGCCGCACCGACCCAGCTCTGATCAGCCCCGGCCCTGATCAGCCCTCCTCCGAGGAGTCACCCGCCGGTGCGTCGTGCCAGCGCGGGTCGTTCTCCCACTGGAGGTTGCGCTCCCGCGCGATCTCCATCGCGTGCTCGGCCTCCTGCCGCGAGGCGTAGGGGCCGAAACGGTCCTTGCCGGGGCACTCGGGGCCCTCCTCGACCTTCTTGTCCTCCAGGCAGTAGTACCACTCGCCGGGCTTGCCGACGGTCCGCTTCTTGAACAGGGCCATGACCAGCTCCTTTCGCCCTCCACATATTCCCCCATGCCCGCTGGTTAGACTCGCTGGCATGTCTGGCCAGTCGCTGCTCGTACCAGGGGAGCTCTCCCCCACCCGTCCGGTACCCGGAAACATCCGCCGCCCCGAGTACGTCGGCAAACCCGCGCCGACCCCGTACACCGGGCCCGAGGTGCAGACCCCGGAGACCATCGAGGCGATGCGGATCGCCGGCCGCATCGCCGCCCAGGCGATGGCGGAGGCCGCGAAGATCATCGCGCCGGGGGTGACCACGGACGAGCTCGACAAGGTCGCGCACGCCTACATGTGCGACCACGGGGCCTACCCGTCCACGCTCGGCTACCGCGGCTTCCCCAAGTCCCTGTGCACCAGCGTCAACGAGGTCATCTGCCACGGCATTCCGGACTCGACGGTCCTCCAGGACGGTGACATCGTCAACCTCGACGTGACGGCGTACATCGGCGGGGTGCACGGCGACAACAACGCGACCTATCTGGTCGGGGAGGTCGACGAGGAGAGCCGGCTGCTGGTCGAGCGGACCCGGGAGTCCCTCGACCGGGCGATCAAGGCGGTCAAGCCCGGCCGGCAGATCAACATCATCGGCCGGGTCATCGAGTCGTACGCCAAGCGCTTCGGGTACGGAGTGGTCCGTGACTTCACCGGCCACGGCATCAACTCCTCCTTCCACTCCGGGCTGATCATCCCGCACTACGACAGCCCGCACGCGACGACCGTGATGCAGCCCGGGATGACCTTCACGATCGAGCCGATGCTGACGCTCGGGACGCACGAGTACGACATGTGGGACGACGGCTGGACGGTCGTCACCAAGGACCGCAGGCGGACCGCCCAGTTCGAGCACACCCTGGTGGTGACCGACAGCGGCGCGGAGATCCTCACCCTGCCGTAGCCCGACGTGGCCCGCCGTTCTGCTGGGCCCGTCCTCCACTCGGAGGGCGGGCCTTTTTCGGGTACGATTTTACCGACAGGGTGTCGGTAAACTTGCCGACGAGGCGTTGGCAAGGTCACTGACTTAGATAAGGCTAACCTTAGAGGATTTGCCCATGGACTCCTTCGCGTCACTCATCCGCACCGCGACCCACCAGCAGCACGTGGAGGCGGAGACCTCGACGTTCATGAGCGACCTACTGGGCGGCCGACTGGGCGTGGCGGCGTACGCGCGCTACACCGAGCAGCTGTGGTTCGTGTACGACGCGCTGGAGAGCGGGGCCGCGCGGCTGGCGTCGGACCCGGTGGCCGGGCCGTTCGTGCGGCCCGAGCTGTTCCGGCTGGCGGCGCTGGAGCGGGACCTCGGGCATCTGCGCGGGCCCGGGTGGCGGACGGGACTCACGGCGCTGCCGGCCACGGAGGAGTACGCGGCCCGGGTGCGGGAGTGCGCCGAGCGCTGGCCGGCCGGCTATGTCGCCCACCACTACACCCGCTACCTCGGCGACCTCTCCGGCGGCCAGCTCATCCGCGACCGGGCGGAACGGACCTGGGGCTTCGAGAAGAAGGGCGACGGCGTCCGCTTCTACGTCTTCGAGGACATCGCCAACCCGGCCGCCTTCAAGCGGGGTTACCGCGAACTCCTCGACGCGGTGAACGCCGACGACCTGGAGAAGCAGCGCATCGTGACCGAGTGCAGGCGCGCCTTCGCCCTCAACGCGGGCGTCTTCCGGGCGCTGGGCGAGGCGTTCCCCCTGTCGGCGTGACGGCTACGGGGCGATGGAGCAGTACTCGTTCGTCCCCTGCCAGAAGCGGTACAGCTCCTGACCGCAGTAACGGTTCACGTCGTCCACGCCAAGGCCGCGCAGCAGGGCGTCGATCACGTCGAAGAAGGCGCTGTTGATCGACGGCACCCACAGCAGCGCGAAGACGAAGAGCAGGCCGAAGGGGGCGAACGGCTCCACCTGGCGCTTGATGTTGTACGACAGCCAGGGTTCGATCACGCCGTAGCCGTCCAGGCCCGGCACCGGCAGGAAGTTGAGGATCGCGGCCGAGACCTGGAGCAGGGCGAGGAAGGCGAGGGCGTAACGGAAGTCGCGCGGGACGCCGTCCAGGGAGTGCAGCCAGAAGGGCGCGGTGCAGACGGCGGCGAAGAGCACGTTCGTCAGCGGGCCGGCCGCCGAGATGAGGCTGTGCCGCCACCGGCCGCGGATCCGGCTGCGCTCGATGAAGACCGCACCGCCCGGCAGACCGATACCGCCCATGATCACGAACAGCACCGGGAGCACGATGCTCAGCAGGGCGTGGGTGTACTTCAGCGGGTTCAGGGTCAGATAGCCCTTCGCGCCCACGGTGATGTCACCGCTGTGCAGGGCGGTGCGCGCGTGCGCGTACTCGTGCAGGCACAGGGAGACGATCCAGGCCGCCGTCACGAACAGGAACACCGCGACCCCGGGCTGCTCGGCGAACCCGGACCAGGTGGCCCACCCGGTGACCGCGGTGACGGCCAGGATCCCGACGAAGACGGGACTGATCCGCCGGTCGCTGTGGCGGGTGGTGGTGGCGGTCATGGCGCGGGACTCCTGGTCGCGTCGATGGTGGTGGCGTGCGGGGTCGACCGTACAGGTGATGCGGGAAGAACGTCCTGCGGGCGGCTGAAGGTTCCTGCTAGTCGTTACGCTGATACGAGTCGACGAGGAGGTGCCCATGACGATCGCCGAGAGTTGGGTCGAGCTGGTTCAGGACCAGATCCAGGTCCCGCGTAGTGCGCGCCTCCGGCTGACGGAGAACGGCCTGACATTGGTACCGGTCACCCACGCGCACACTGCGACGGCACGGCGCATCGCCAACCAGATCGAGGCCGGGCTGCCCGGCTGGGCGGCGGTCGGCGAGTTCTCGGTCGTCCCGCCCCGGGAGGGATACAAGCCCGAACCGGATGCCGCGGCGCTGCCGCTGGACCAGGTTCGCTCGGGCGACAGTGAGGTCAGCGAGAAGCTGCTGCCCTTCGTGGTCGAAGTCGTTTCCCCCGAGAGCAGGAACCGGGACTACAACACCAAGCCGAGCCACTATGCCCTGCGCGCTATTCCGGCCTATCTCATCGTCGACGTGCTCTCCGCCCGCTGGACTCTGCTGACCCGCCCCGACGACGGCGAGTACCAGCACCGGGAATCCGGCGTCTTCGGTGACCAGATCGAGATTCTCGTCGCCGACCAGACCCTCACCCTCGATTCCTCGCAGTTCATGCGCATCTGAAACCCACAGGCGGAGCCCGGGCGTCCCCAGGGACAATGGACCCCGTGCGCTACCGGATTCTTGGCACCACCCAGGCCCTCCGCCCCGACGGCACGGCCGTCCCCGTGGGCGGGGCGCGGCTGCGGGCCCTGCTGACCGTGCTGGCGCTGCGCCCCGGGCGCGGGGTGCCGGCCGGGCTGCTCGTCGACGAGGTGTGGGGCGCCGACCCGCCCGCCGACGCCGGTGGCGCCCTGCAGGCACTGGTCGGCCGGCTGCGGCGGGCGCTCGGCGCGGACGCGATCGAGTCCACCGACGGCGGCTACCGCCTCGCGGCCGCCCCCGACGACATCGACCTGCACCGCTTCGAGCGGCTCACCGGCGAAGGCCTGCGCGCGCTCGCCGACGGCGACCCGGCCAAGGCGGCGGCCGTCCTCGACGACGCCCTCGCCCTGTGGCAGGGCCCGGCCCTGGCCGACCTGCCCGACCGAACGGCCGAGGCGTCCCGCGTCGACGTCCGCCGCCTGGACGCGCTGCGCGGCCGTCACACCGCGGCCCTCGCCCTCGGCCACGCCGAACAGGCCCTGCCCGAGCTGACCGCCCTGTGCGACGCCCACCCCCTGGACGAGCCCCTCCAGACGCTGCGCCTGCGCACCCTGCACAGCTGTGGCCGTACCGCCGAGGCGCTGGCTGCCTACGACGACGTACGACATCTGCTCGCCGACCGCCTGGGCTCCGATCCGGGGCCCGAACTGCGCGCCCTGCATGCCGAGTTGCTCGATCCGGCACCGACGCCCGAGGAGCCGTCCCGGCCCGGCAACCTGCGTGCCCGGCTCACCTCCTTCGTCGGACGCGAGGCCGACCTGGAGGTCATCCAAGGCGACCTCGCCGCCGCCCGCCTGGTCACCCTGCTCGGGCCCGGCGGGGCCGGCAAGACCCGGCTGTCCCAGGAGGCCGCCGAGACCGTGCGGTACGCCGCCCGGGACGGGGTGTGGCTGGCCGAGCTGGCCCCCGTCGACGACCCCGCCGACGTGCCCGAGGCCGTGCTCAGCGCGCTCGGCGCCCGCGAGACCGTGCTCTACGGCGCCGGCGCCGAGGGCATGCGGGCCGCCGCCGACCGGCACGACGACCCGGTCGAGCGGCTCGTCGACCACTGCGCCCGGCGCCGGATGCTGATCGTCCTCGACAACTGCGAGCATGTCGTCGACGCGGCGGCCGACCTGTCGGCCCGGCTCCTTGAGCGCTGCCCGGACCTGACGATCCTGGCCACCAGCCGTGAACCCCTCGGCGTCCCGGGGGAGTTGCTGCGCCCGGTGGAGCCGCTGCCCGAGCCGGTGGCGCTGCGGCTGCTCGCCGACCGGGGCAGTGCGGCCCGGCCCGGGTTCACGGTCGACGCCGACGAGGAGACCGCGGCGGCCTGTGCCGAGATCTGCCGCCGCCTGGACGGACTGCCCCTCGCCATCGAGCTGGCCGCCGCCCGGCTGCGGATGCTCACGCCCCGCCAGATCGCCGACCGGCTCGACGACCGCTTCCGGCTGCTCACCTCCGGCAGTCGTACCGTGCTGCCCCGCCAGCAGACCCTGCGCGCGGTCGTCGACTGGTCCTGGGACCTGCTCGACGCCGGCGAACGGGACGTCCTCGGCCGGCTCTCCGTCTTCGCGGGCGGCTGCGACCTGGCCGCCGCCGAGGCCGTCTGCGGCCCCGCCGCCCTCGAAGCGCTCGCCTCCCTGGTCGACAAGTCCCTTGTGGTCGCCGCCCCTTCGGAAGGGCACGGGATGCGCTACCGGCTCCTGGAGACCGTCGCCGAGTACGCCCGCGAACGCCTCGACGAGAGCGGCGAGCGCCCCGCCGCCGAGCGCGCCCATCTGACGTACTACCGCGAACTCGCCCGCACCACCGACCCGTTGCTGCGTGGCTCCGGCCAGCGTGCCGCCGTGGCACGGCTGGAGCTGGAGTACGAGAACCTGCGCACCGCCGTACGCCACGCCATCGCCACGCAGGACGAGCAGGAGGCGCTGTGCCTGGCCCACTCCCTGGTCTGGTACTGGCAGCTGCGTGACAAGCGCGTCGAGACCCGCACCTGGTGCGCCGACATCATGGCCCTCGGCCCGGACCCCTTCGCCGAGCCGGTCCGCCGAGCGGAACCGGTGTGGCAGCGCGTGACCGACGCCCCGCCGCCGTACACCGGAGAATCCCTCGTCGAGGCCCGGCGCGGGGTCCACCTGGCCCATCTGGCCTGTATGGACACCGAGTTGGAGGTCTGGCAGACACCGGAAGCGCAGGCCAAGATGCGCGCCGTCACCCAGGCCTACGAGCCCGGCCTGCCGCAGACCTGCCGGGCCCCCGGCATGTTCTGGTTCTTCGCCGTGATGCTGACCGGCGGCCTGGAGCAGCTGCGCACCATCGTCGACGCCGGCGTCGAGACGTGCCGTCGTACGCCCGGCTACGAGTGGGAGCTCGCCGGCGCCCTTCAACTGCGCGCCAACGTGCTCGCCAACTTCGCCGTCTCGGCCGCTGCCGCCATCCGCGACGCCGACGAGTCCCTGGAGCTCTTCCGGCGCCTCGGGGACGACTGGGGCACCGCGGAGGCCTTCTCCGCGCGCGCCGAGTCCCGGGAACGCAAGGGGGAGTACCGGGCGGCCGCCGCCGACTACGAGGCCGCCATCGAACGCGCCGAACGGCTCGGCGCCCACTCCCAGGTCGCCGTGCTCAACGCCCGTCTCGGCATGGCGCTGCTCGAGCTGGGCGAGACCGAGCGGGGTGAACGGCTGCTGCGCGGGGTCATCGCCGACCACGACGGCAGCCACAACGAGGCGATGCCCGCCGCTCGGCTCTTCCTCACCGTGTGGCTGCTGCTGACCGACCGGATCGCCGAGGCCCGCGAGCAACTGCGGCTGCTGCGCACCCAGTTCAAGATCGCGCACTTCATCGTCTTCGACGCCATGATCCTCACCCAGGAGGCCTGGGTGGACGCCCTCGACGGCCTCCACACGGAGGCCCTGGCCAAGCTGCGCGAGGCGATACATCACTCCGCCGACCCGCTGACCCAGGCCATCACCCCGCACAGCGTCTCCTCCTGCCTGACCGTCGCCGCGCTCGCCCTGCCCGGCGTGGACGGCGGCGCCCGCGCCCGGGACGCCGCCCGCTGCCTGGGCGCCGCCGACGCCCTGCTCCCGCCCGGCCACATCCCCTCCGGCATGGAACGCACGATGCGGGCCCGCACCGAGGCCCGCGTCCGCGCTGTACTCGGCGACGACGAGGCCTACGAGTCCGCGTACGCCGAGGGCGGTGGCCTCTCCCGCGCGGAGGCCACCGCCCTGGTCTGACTCGCCACGGCGGGCGTCGGTCAGCTCTTGGTACGGAACTTGTGGATCGCGTACGGCGCCGCCAGCGCCGTGATCCCCACCGACCAGCCCAGCGTGATCCACAGGTCGTGCGCGACCGGGCCGCCGACCATCAGCCCGCGTGCCGCGTCGGCCAGCGTGGACAGCGGGTTGTAGTCGGTGAAGGCCTGCAGCCAGCCCGGCATCGACTTCGTCGGCGCGAAGATCGACGAGCCGAACTGCAGCGGGAACAGCACCAGGAACCCCATCGCCTGCACGGACTGCGCGCTCTTCAGGATCACGCCCAGGGTGAGGAACACCCACATGATCGAGGAGGCGAACACCGCGGACAGGCCCACGGCGGCGAACAGCCCGCCCCAGTGGGTGATGTGGAACCCGACCAGCACGGCGACGATCATCAGCACGGCGGTCGCGAACAGCATCCGCACCAGCTCGACGGAGATCTTCGCGAACAGCACCGAGCCGCGCCCGATCGGCAGCGACCGGAACCGGTCCATCACACCGGAGTTGAAGTCCTGGCTGAACCCGGTGCCGACGCCCTGCGAGAGCGTCATGCTCATCATCGCGATCATGCCCGGGATGACGTACTGGACGTAGCCGTCCTGGCCGCCGCCGAGCGCCTGCCCGATCGAGCCGCCGAAGACGTACACGAACAGCAGCGTGAAGACGACCGGCATCAGCAGCGCGTCGAACATGGACTCGGGGTCCTGCCTGATCCACAGCAGGTTGCGGCGGATCAGGGCCCCGGTGTGGCGCAGATGCCCGCGCAGCGGGATCCGGACGTCGGCGGCCGGGGTGGTGGTGACGGCGCTCATACGGCGACCTCCTCGCGGTCTTCTGCGGGCGTGGCGTCCTGCGGGGCACTGGCGCGGTGGCCGGTGAGGGACAGGAACACCTCGTCCAGGCTGGGCAGTTCGGTGACGATGGAGCTGATGGTGATACCGCGCGCGGTGACGGCGCCGACCACGGCGGTCAGCTGCTCGTCGCTGAGGATCGGCACCAGCAGGGTGCCGCTCTCGGCGTCCACGGTCGTGGTCGCGAGCCCGGTGATCCCCAGCTCGTCGATCATGGCGGCGAGCGGCCGCGCCTGGAGCGGATCGGCCGGCTTCACGCGCAGTGTCCGCCCGCCGACCTTGGCCTTCAGTTCCTCCACCTTGCCGCCGGCGATGACCTTCCCCCGGTCCACGACGGTCAGCTCGGAGGCGAGCTGCTCGGCCTCCTCCATGTACTGGGTGGTCAGCAGCACGGTCACGCCCTCGCCGACCATCGCCTTGACCTCGTCCCACACCTCGTTGCGGGTGCGCGGGTCGAGACCGGTGGTCGGCTCGTCCAGGAAGAGCACCTGGGGATGCCCGATCATCGAGGCGGCGAGGTCCAGCCGGCGGCGCATACCGCCTGAGTAGGTGCCGGCCGGCCGCTTGGCGGCGTCGGTCAGCGAGAACCGCTCAAGGAGCTGGTCGGCCCGGGCCCGGGCGTCCTTCCGGGACAGGTCGAGCAGCCGCCCGATCATGTAGAGGTTCTCCCAGCCCGGCAGCTTCTCGTCGACCGAGGCGTACTGCCCGGTCAGGCCGATCACCCGGCGCAGCTGGCGGGGCTGGCGCAGGACGTCGTAGCCGGCGACGGTCGCCTGCCCGGCGTCGGGCTTCAGCAGTGTGGACAGAATCCGTACGATGGTCGTCTTTCCGGCCCCGTTCGGCCCGAGGACACCCATCACGGTGCCCTCGCGGACGTCCAGATCAACTCCGTCGAGAGCCTTGGTGTCGCCGTAGTGCTTCACCAGCCCCCGTACGGTCACGGCGGTGTTGTCGATTCGCGTCATGGGAAGAACCGTGCCAGGCCCCACCGACAAACCACCGACAGGCCGCCGACACCAGCGGAGACTCCGCCGACAACCCGCCGACACGGGGCGGCGTACCGTGCACGCCATGACCGTCCTCGCTGCTCAGCCCATCGACACCGAGCGACTGGAGCTGCTGCCGCTGCGCATCGGGCATGCCGAGGAGATGGCCGCGGTGCTGTCCGACCCGGCCCTGCACACCTTCATCGGGGGCACCCCGGAGGCCCCCGGAGCCCTGCGCTCGCGTTACCGGCGCCTCACCGCGGGCTCTCCCGACCCGGCCGTCTCCTGGCTGAACTGGGTGATCCGGCTCCGCGCCGAGTCGTGCCTGACCGGCACCGTGCAGGCGACGGTCGCCGGACCGGTCGCCGAGATCGCGTGGGTGGTGGGGACCCCCTGGCAGGGGCGAGGCATCGCCGCCGAGGCGGCCCGCGGACTCGTCGACCGGCTGACCCGGCAGCAGGTGCACACCGTCATCGCCCACATCCACCCCGGCCACAGCGCCTCGGCCGCCGTCGCCAGGGCCGCAGGACTCACCCCCACCGACGAACGGCACGACGGCGAGATCCGCTGGCACCTCCGGGCAAACCTGAGAGATGAGCCCCCACCCACCACCGCAACCATCAATTGAGCAACCCCCACGGCGAGCAACCACCTCCGCGAGAGCGGCGCCGGTTCAGGCGCAAAGGGGGGACAGCCCGCCGACGGGGGACGATCGGCGGGCTGTCCTTGGGTGTTACCGCAGTGGCTCTAGTGGACGGAGTGCTCCTCCAGCGGGAACGTTCCGCCGACGACGTCCTCGGCGTAGGAGCGGGCCGCGTTGCCCATGACCTCGCGCAGGTCCGCGTACTTCTTCACGAACTTCGGCACCCGGCCCGAGGTCAGGCCGAGCATGTCCGTCCAGACCAGGACCTGTGCGTCGGTCTCGGGACCGGCGCCGATGCCGACCGTCGGGATGTGCAGCACCCGGGTCACCTCGGCCGCCAGCTCCGCCGGGACCAGTTCGAGTACGACCGCGAACGCGCCCGCGTCCTGGACCGACTTGGCGTCGCGCAGCAGCTGCTGGGCCGCCTCCTCGCCGCGGCCCTGTACGCGGTAGCCCATCGCGTTGACGGACTGCGGGGTCAGGCCGATGTGCGCCATCACCGGGATGCCGGACTCGACGAGCAGCCGGATCTGGTCGTGCGAGCGCTCGCCGCCCTCCAGCTTGACCGCGCCGACACCCGCCTCCTTCACCAGCCGGGTCGCCGAGCGCAGCGCCTGCACAGGGCCCTCCTGGTAGGAGCCGAAGGGGAGGTCGCCGACGATGAGGGCACGCTGGGTGCCGCGCACCACGGCCGCCGACAGCATCGTCATCTCGTCCAGGGTGACGGGCACGGTCGTCTCGTACCCGAGGTGGCAGTTGCCCGCCGAGTCGCCGACCAGGAGCACCGGGATCCCGGACTCGTCGAAGACGGAGGCGGTCATCGCGTCGTACGCGGTGAGCATGGGCCACTTCTCGCCGCGTTCCTTGGCGAGGGCGATGTCGCGGACCGTGATGCGGCGGGTGCCCTTCCCCCCGTACAGCGTCCTGCTGCCGTCGGAGGGGCTGTTCTGCGCAGGCTGGGCAGCCGAGAGCTGCGTCATGGCAACGGCTCCTTCAATTCATCTCGAGGCACCCTGACGGTGTCCCCGGATCGCTTCCATGGTGGCACTTCGTGCCGTCCTCGGCCAGGGGACCGCCATGTGATCCATCGGTCATCGGCCACCGGCCGTGAAAGTGTTGGTAGCGCCTCGCCATGACGCGTTGTGTAAGGTCTGGGTAAAGGAATTCAGATACGAGACGGGACCGTATTGAAATGGTCCTAGGCTCGTCGTCATGACAACTCCTGCCGACCGCGCTCCATCCGGCCCGCGCATACCCGAGGAGGTACACCGGCGCCGCTGGGCGATCCTCGGCGTGCTCATGCTGAGCCTGCTGATCGTGGTGCTCGACAACTCGATCCTGAACGTCGCCATCAAGACCATCTCGACCCCGGCCCCGACCGGCCTCGGTGCCACCCAGAGCCAGCTGGAGTGGGCGATCAACGCCTACACCCTGGTCTTCGCGGGCCTGCTGTTCACCGCCGGCCTCGTAGGCGACCGGCTCGGCCGCAAGAAGGTGCTGATCGGCGGCCTCGTCGTGTTCGGCATCGGCTCGGCCCTGGCCGCGGAGTCCGGCTCCCCGGACCAGCTGATCGCCTACCGCGCCCTGATGGCCCTCGGCGCCGCCTTCGTGATGCCCGCCACCCTCGCCGTCCTGATGAACGTCTTCGAGCGTCAGGAACAGCCCAAGGCCATCGGCATCTGGGCCGGCGGCGTCGGCCTCGCCATCGCGATCGGCCCGATCACCGGCGGTGTGCTGCTCGACCACTTCTGGTGGGGCTCGGTCTTCCTCGTCAACGTACCGATCGTGATCGTCGCGCTCGGGCTGATGGTGTGGCTGGTGCCCGACTCGCGCGACCCGCGCCCGGGCCGGCTCGACCCCGTCGGCGTGGTGCTCTCCGTCGTCGGCCTGGTACTGCTGGTCTACGGCATCATCAAGGGCGGCGAACTGGCCGACTTCACCGACGCCAAGGTGCTCGCGACCATCGCCGCCGGTGTCGTGGTGCTCGCCGGCTTCGTGATCTACGAGATGCGCACCGACCACCCGTCCCTGGATGTCACCTACTTCAAGAACAAGGTCTTCTCGGCCGCCATGGCCGCCATCGCGCTGGTCTTCTTCGCACTGATGGGCGTGACCTTCTTCTCCGTCTTCTACACCCAGAGCGTGCGCGGCTACTCGCCGTTGCAGTCCGGTCTGCTGCTGCTCCCGCTGGCCGTCGCCCAGCTGATCTTCGCGCCGCGGGCCCGGCTGGTCGTGGACCGGATCGGCAACAAGGCCACGACCGCGGGCGGCCTGGTGCTGATCGCGGCGATGCTGGGAATGTTCGCCACCTTCGAGGCCGACACCCCGATCTGGCTCCTCGAGGTCGTCTTCTTCCTGATGGGCACCGGCATGGCGCACATCATGACGCCGACCTCGGTCGTCATCATGCAGGCCCTCCCCCGGGAGAAGGCCGGTTCCGCCTCCGCGCTCAGCAACACCTTCCGCCAGGTCGGCGGCGCCCTCGGTATCGCCGTCCTCGGCTCGGTGCTGTCGACGTCGTACCGCAACGGCATCGAGGGCAAGCTCGGCGCCCTGCCGCCCGGGCTGCGCGAGACCGCCGGCGAGTCCATCGAGGCCACGCTGGGTGTCGCCCAGAAGCTCGGGGTACAGGGCAAGGCCCTGGTCACGCCCGCCAACGACGCCTTCCTGCACGCCATGCACATGACCGCCCTGTGCGGTGTGGGCGTCGCGCTGCTCGGCGCCGTGGTCACGGCCCTCTTCCTGCCGGGCAGGCCGTCGGCCGGTCAGCAGGGTGAGCGGGAACAGGAGTTGGTCGCCGCCGCGGAGTGACCGGGCACACGGTACGGCGCGGAGCCACGGGGGGAGGCTTGGGCTGCGGGAGAATTCCCGCAGCCAGTGAGAGGACGGTATGACGTGAGGCTTGCCGACAGTCGGCCGCGGTCCGCGGGTCCCGCCCGGGGCCGTCCGCGCAGCGAGGCGGTGGAGAGCGCCATCCTCGAAGGGGTGATGAAGCTCCTGGAGGACGGTGTTCCGCTCGCCGAGCTGTCCATCGAGCGGATCGCCCGGACCGCCGGCGTCGGCAAGGCCACCATCTACCGCCGCTGGAACGGCAAGGAGGAGCTCTTCGTCGATGTCATGCGCGCCGCCGAGCCCCCCGACCCCGAACTCCCCGGCACCTCCATGCGCGACGACCTCGTCGTCCTCCTCGAGTCGCTGCGCCGGCGCGGGCTGATGAACCGTTCGTCGGCGATCCTGCACAACGTCTACGCCCAGATGAAGAGCAGCCCCCGCATCTGGAACGCCTATCACGTCAACGTCGTCAACCCCCGGCGCGAACTCGGCAAGGAAGTGCTGCGCCGGGGCCAGCGCAACGGCGAACTCCGCGCCGACGTCGACCTCGATCTGGCCAACGACATGTTCACCGGCCCGATGCTGCTCAGGGCCATCCTGCGTCCGGACGCGGAACTCCCCGAGGGCCTGGCCGAACAGATCGTCGACTCGGTACTTGCCGGCCTACAGCCCGTCAGTTCACCGGAACCGCAGCCGTAAGGGCGGTCGTCGGCGTCGGGGGAATGTGCACGTTTCGTCACAGTCCACCCCGACCGGCCGGTAACCGGAACTCCTCCGGCCGGTGTGTTCGTCCTCGTCTTCCGTACGGCCGTCATGTGACGGCGGGATCGGAGCCGATCATCCCCTAGGGTCGTGTCCGGGGGACGACGGTGTGCACGGCAGGTTGTGAGGCAGACGGTATGGCGCAGCAGGCGTACTTGAAGGAGACGGACAACGGCGGCTCGGGTCCCGAGCGTCGGGGAGACCGGTTCCGGCGCCTGGTGAACCGCCTGTCGGCGGGCTGGCGCGACGATCCACGCATCTGGCGCCGGGGTATCGTCCTCGCCGTCATCGCGCTGCTGCTGGCCGGTGTGATGCTGATGCACTCCCGCATCCCCAACACCATCGGCAACCTCGGCAGTCTCATCGAGACGTTCCTGCCCTGGCTGGGCCTGCTGATCCCGGTGCTGTTGCTGCTCGGCCTGGTCCGCAAGTCGGCGACCGCGCTGATCGCCGTACTGCTTCCGTCGATCGTCTGGCTGAACATGTTCGGCGGACTGCTCACCGACAAGCAGGGCACCGGCGGTGACTTCACGGTGGCCACGCACAACGTCAACGCCGAGAACCCCGACCCGACGGGTACCGCCGACCGACTCGCCGCGTCCGGCGCCGATGTGGTGGCCCTGGAGGAGCTGAACGCGTCGGCCGTACCGACGTACGAGAAGGCGCTGGCGTCGACGTACAAGTACCACGCGGTCGAGGGCACCGTGGGGCTGTGGAGCAAGTACCGGCTGACCGGGGTGAAGGCCGTCGACATCAAGCTCGGCTGGACGCGCGCGATGCGGGCCACGGTCGCCACGCCGGAGGGTTCCCTTGCGGTCTACGTCGCCCACCTCCCCTCTGTGCGGGTGAAGATGAACGCCGGGTTCACCGCCCGGCAGCGGGACAAGAGCGCGGACGCGCTGGGCGAGGCCATCGCCGACGAGAGCCTGCCGCGGGTGATCCTCCTCGGCGACCTCAACGGCACGATGAACGACCGCTCCCTCAACGGCGTCACCTCGCAGATGCGCTCCACGCAGGGCGCGGCGGGCAGCGGCTTCGGGTTCAGCTGGCCGGCCGCGTTCCCGATGGCCCGCATCGACCAGATCATGGTGAAGGGCGTGGAGCCGGACAGCTCCTGGACCCTGCCGAGGACGGGCAGCGACCACCTCCCCGTCGCCGCGCGTGTGAACCTGACCACATCGGGCTCATAAAAGCACCTGGTCAGGGCAGTGTTGTTGCCTTTGTAAGGACAATCGGCTCGCCCCTCCAGCTGATGGTCATGGAACGCGCGGCGGCAGGCCCCTCCCTCGCCTCCTCCGCCAACCAGGCGGCCTTCAACCTCGCGAACGCGGGCGGCGCCTGGATCGGCGGCGTCGCGCTCGCCGCGGGCTTCGGTGTGACGTCCCCGGCGGTGACGGGCGCGGCGCTGGCGGTGCTGGGCCTGGGCGTCGCGGGCGTGGCGTTCGCGGTGGACCGTCGCCGGGATGTCCTGCCGCCTGGCGCCCGGGAACGGGTGGTCGCGTCGCACGTCCCGGACCCGACGGAGCCGGTCCACTCATGACTTGTCGTCACACACGTGGTCCGGTCTCGTGCGCGGGCGGCCACCCGCTGGACGAGGAACACGGATGCGAGCAAAGACCGTGATCAGCTGTATCCCGGAGCGGGATCGGATCACTGGGTCTCGTCGCTCCTCGACGACAAAGGCGCCCAGGTGTACCGGACGCGCACGCCGTGGTCGTGCAGCCAGGCGGTCTCGCGGTGCCGGAGTTCGTGCGCGGACTCCGGGGCGATGGCGCTGGGCCAGCGGACGAGGACCGCGGTGACGTGGCCTGTCTGTACCAGCTGTCTCACACGCTGCCACCCTCTGCGCCGGGCGGGGTCGGGCTCACCGTACGTGTCGGTGACGACCTCGGCGATCGTCAGTCCGCGCTCCTGGGCGAACGCGTGGCCTTCTGCCCGCGCGCACTGCGTGGCCGCCCCGCCCGTGCCCCGGGCTCGGTCGGCGCACACGTACAGCACGACGGGAGCAGCGGTTTCACCGTGGGGGGTCATGGGTGCCTTCTGTAGGCGGATCGAGGAGAACGGATTCCTCGCCGCGCGAAGGGGACGGACGGGGGTACTGGTCTGCCCATGGCGTCAGGGGCGAGCCGTCAACTCTGCCCAGACGACCTTGCCTCCGGTCCGCGTCGAGCGTGCGGAGCCCCAGCGGTCCGCGAGTTGCTGGACGAGGAACAGGCCTCGCCCGCTCTCCTGACCGGGGCCGGCGTGGTACTCGGGCGGGCGGACCGGGGTGTGGCCGTCGTCGTGGAGTTCGAGACGCAGGCACCGCTCGTCGCCGGTCAGCGTGAGCCCACACAGGACATGACCGCTGTCGGTGTGGAGTACGGCATTCGTGGTCAGCTCGGAGACCAGCAGCACCGTGTCGGACAATGCGTCGCCGGGCACCTTCCAGACACGGAGCCGGTCGCGCACGGTGTCGCGGGCGGCTCTCGGGCTGGTGCGCAGGGCGGGCAGGCCGAACCAGTACTCCCGACGAGGCACGGTCGTGACTGAGGCGGGGGTCAGGACCGGGGCTGAGGGCGTGGGCAGAGTCACGGATGTCGCCTTCCAGTGCCTTCCGGGGGGCGGGCGCGGTGTGGGGGTTCGGGCTGCACGTCGAGCGGTGAGATGCGGGTGCCGAGGCAGGCGCCCTGCGGTGGGGTGCCGACGACGACATCAGCATCACGCCTCCCGTCCGGGCCGGATGCTGCGTCAGAGCTGTGACCTGACCGCTCACACGTCAACTATGCGGGTGATCGCGCTCACGCTGCAACCGACTCCCTGATAATTTCAGCAGTCGGGTATCACCCTGGCGTCGCCATCAAGTGGCTGACAGAATGGCGCCATTGATGATCCCTCAGGAGGTTGGGCGTGAGTGAGGCCCGTCCCAGCGCCAGCGCGCCGACAGTCCTGCGCATGATCCTCGGCCGCCGGCTGCAGGAAATGCGGCTCGGCGCCGGTGCCTCGCTGGAGGACGCGGCAAAAGCACTGCGCGTCAAGACCCTGACGATCCGCAGGCTGGAAAAGGCAGAGGTCGCGCTGAAGCCTCTCTACGTGGAGAAGCTCCTGGAGACCTTCGGCGCGGACCGCCAGGAGATCGACGAGTTCGTCAACCTGGCCGAGCAGGCCAACGAGCCCGGCTGGTGGCACTCCTACCGCGACGCCGTCCCCAGCTGGTTCACCGCCTACGTGAGCCTGGAGACCGGCGCCAAGACCCTGCGCACCTACGAACCCCAGTACGTCACCGGCCTTCTGCAGACTCCCGACTACGCCCGCGCCGTGCTGCGCGGCGGGTTGCCGAACGGCAACGAGGAGGAGCTCGAGCGCCGCGTGGAGCTGCGGCTGCGCCGCCAGAGCCTGCTGGAACGGGAGGACGCCCCCACGCTGTGGGTGGTCATGGAGGAAGCCGTCCTGCACCGGGCGGTGGGCAGCCCTGACGTGATGCGGGAGCAGATCGAGCGGCTCCTGGACATGTCCGAGCTCGCGCACATCAGCATCGACATCGTCCCGTTCGCCGCGGGCGCCCATGTCGGGGCGTGCGCCCCCTTCACCTATTTCCGGTTCGAGGAACCCGAGCTGCCGGACATCGTCTACAGTGAACTCCTGTCCGCCTCCGTCTATCTGGATCAGCGTGCGGACGTCGTCGCGCATCTCGAGGCGCATTCCCGGTTGGCGCTGCTGACGTCGGCGGAGGACAGCAGGGCGCTCCTGAACCGCATGCGCAAGGAGTACTCATGACGATCACCGACGAGGGCGTGTACAGCGGGATGCCGGCCCGCGATCTCGGCGAGCGCGGCTGGGAGCGCCCGTGGAGCGGGCCGAACGGCGGTCAGTGCGTGGAGGCGAAACAGCTCACCGACGGCCGCGTGGCCGTACGGCAGTCGACCGACCCGGCCGGACCCGCGTTGATCTACCCGCCCGAGGAGATCGCCGCCTTCGTCCGCGGGGTCGAACAGGGCCTGGCCGCTCATCTGGCCACCGGATGACACGACTGTGAGCGGGAGGGACGACACCCGTCCCGTTCCCGGCCTGCGGGCCAACAGACACACACACCTGTGAAGGGGAGAAGATGAGCACCAGTCAGGCCGGCCGGGACCTCGACACGAGCAGGCCGCACTCGGCCCGGATGTACGACTACTTCCTCGGTGGCAAGGACCACTTCGAGATCGACCAGGAGGCGGCCGTGGTCGCCGCCAAGGCCCACCCCGGCATCTTCGTGACCGCCCGCGAGAACCGGGCGTTCATGCACCGGGCCACCCGTGTCCTGGCGCAGGAGCACGGCATCCGTCAGTGGCTCGACATCGGCACCGGCATCCCGACCGAGCCCAACCTGCACCAGGTCGCCCAGTCCGTGGTGCCCGAAGCCCGCGTCGTCTACGCCGACAACGACCCCCTCGTTCTCAGGTACGCCGAACGCCTCATGCGCAGCACGAGGCAGGGACGCACGACCTACATCGAGGCCGACGTCAGGGACCCCGATGCGCTGATGAGCGCCGTGCGGGCTTCGGAAGTCCTCGACTTCGACCAGCCCATCGCCCTCTCCCTCAACGCGCTCATGCACTTCATCACCGCCCCGCACGACCCGTACGACATCGTCCGCCGGCTGCTCGACTCACTGCCGGTCGGCAGTGCCCTCGCCATGAACCACTGCACGCCCGACTTCGACCCCGTCATCTGGAACAAGGTCGCGGAGGTCTACACGAGCTCCGGGACTCCCGTGCAGTTCCGTTCACGCAAGGACGTCAGCCGCTTCTTCGACGGGCTCGACCTGATCGAGCCCGGCCTCGTCTGCTGCCACCGCTGGCGGCCCGAAGGACCCGCCGACGGGACGGAGCCCACGGACGCCCAGATCGGCCTCTTGGCGGGCGTAGGCATCAAACGCTGACCGAGGCAGGCCAACCCCCTCTCAGAGGGTCCGCCCGAAGGGGGCAAGTGTGAAAACCCTGCTGCTCGTTGTCGGGCTTGTTGTGGCCGGACTCCTCATAGTGGGAAGCGTCTCTAATTGGCTAGGTTTTCCTGGGTGATCCCGGGTGTTCGGGATCGCCTGGGTGGGGGGCTCGGTTCCGGTCCCGGTGGTCTGGCCACCGGGGTGGTGTGGGCGTGGCGGTGGAAGCCTGCCCCGAGCCGTGCCCCGCCGGGCCGGTGTGGCCGGGCGGGGGTGCCAATCGTGGTCGGTTCCTGCTGCCGTGACCACCGCTGGGTGCGGTGTCTCGGGTGCGTGGGAGGCCGCCCCGCCGGACGCTGACCACCCGATCCCCGTAC
>NZ_JBEOTA010000038.1:0-66591 GCF_040303265.1 Streptomyces sp. NPDC096040 | reverse complement strand
GCCCCCGCACCAGTTCACGCGACACCACCCCCCCCCGACCCCCCCCCCCGCCCCGCCGGCGCGGGGCCCCCCCCCGCTCCCGCGCCCCCCCCCCCCACCGGTCCTTCTCCGGGCGGAAGGCACCCGAGGCTCGGGCGGAAAGCGTCCGGCGCGTCTGACGGACGGCGCCTCGGGCCGCTCCGCCCGTGTGGGGACGCCGACGCTCGCGGACACCATGCCGGTACGGCCCGCGGCGGCCGTGGTCCGGTCCGGTGCGGCCTCGTGACCGGCGCCGCACCCGCGTTCCTCACGGGAGCCCGCGACCAGGAAGAGGCTGTGGTCGACGGCCGGCGCAAGGCCCGCCGCGAAGGTGCCGAGGACGGCGATGATCCCGACCGCGAGGGGAAGGCAGGCGGCCCCGACGCTGCCGAACACCCACAGCAGCTGGGGCAGAGCCGTCGTTCGAACGCCGCGCCGGGTCCGGAGGAAGCCGGCCGCCCCGGTTCGTACGGCCCTCACGGGACCAGCCGGTACGACTCGGCGCCGGCCACCTTCGGACCGGCGAGCACCCGCACGACCATGCGGCCGCCGGCAGGCCCAGGCCGCAGGGCGCCGACCGGCCTGCCGCCGTCGTGGCACGCAGCACCAGGTCGGGGACTCCGCCGTGGAAGCGTTCGGTCGGCACGTCGTCGGCGCGCAACGAGGGCGATCCCGCCGGGGCCCGGCCGCCGGTGGCGAGGTGCCCGGTGACGCCGTGTACGAGCAATCAAACAGGGCCCGCCGTTCGAGTGAGGCCACCGCCGCACACCGGTATCGGCGACCGGTGTCGGACTTCCCCGGCCGCAGCGACACCAAGCCCGGTGTCGCGCTCGACTCCGGACGGCCCTCACCCCCGGTCCCGGCACCACGCACCGCCCCTCGCCGATCCGCCGCGCCCCGCACGCGGTGACCCGGTCCGACACCGTCCTGACTCCTTGGCGGACGCCTTCCGGCCGCGGCTGGTCGGCGTGGCCGCCGGCCTGCGGGGCAGCCGGACGTCACAGCGGTGCGCGGGCGACTGTCATGACATAGGCCCCGAACAGCAGCGAGACCACCGCGAGGGCGCCGACGACGAGGACGGCCTGAGCCGGACGCGCGCGCCGGCTCCGCACCAGGGCGCGGGCCAGCGGGATCAGGAGGGGGAAGGCGGGAAGCAGGAAGCGGGGCTTGGAGGAGAACGAGCCCGAGCCGCCCACGACCACCACGACCAGCATGCCCGCGAAGACCACCAGCGCCAGCGGGGCGCGGTCCAGGCAGAGCAGACCGAACAGCAGGACGGCCGACACGACGATCACCAGGTCCGCCGCGTAGACGAAGCCCCCGCCGTGCAACAGCAACCCTTTCAGGAAGCGCAGAGAGCCGAGTCCGAAGTCGAACCGTGAGTTCCAAGCGCGCTGCACGCCGAAGTAGCCGTCCAGGAGATCACCGGTCCGGTGCCCCACCCACAGCACATAACCGAGCCAGCCGAGGGGCGCCAGCAGGCACCCGGCCCACAGCCCGACGGGGACGCGGC
Organism: Streptomyces sp. NPDC096040; assembly: GCF_040303265.1. Lineage (NCBI taxonomy): Bacteria > Bacillati > Actinomycetota > Actinomycetes > Kitasatosporales > Streptomycetaceae > Streptomyces > Streptomyces sp. NPDC096040. Next base: position 65,060 of record NZ_JBEOTA010000038.1, on the reverse strand, counting down.
CCCGTAGTCGCACCGCCTCGTACGCGCCCGCGACGAGGACGGCCACCGCGACCGCGAAACCGCTCGGCCGGGACAGACCGGCGAGCGCGGCGAGGGCACCGGCCCCCAGCCAGCGGCCCTTGAGTACGCAGTACAGGGACCAGGCAGCGAGGGCGGAGAAGAGGGACTCGGTGTAGGCGATGGTGAGTACGACGGACTGGGGCAGGACGGCCCACAGGGCGACGAGCGCGACGGCGACGGCGCGGCCGTACAGGTGGTCGCCGATCCGGTAGACGCCCCACGCGGCCACGACGGCCGCCGTTCCGGCGACGAGCAGCGCGGCCTGGCCGGGGGTGAGCGGCAGGGCCGTCGTCAGGGCGCGGATGAGCCCGGGGTACAGCGGGAAGAACGCCCAGTCGGCCTGCACGGCTCCCCTGCGCGTGATCTCGATGAGGTCCCCGTAGCCGTACGTGGCGATGTGCAGGTACCAGCGGGAGTCCCAGACGTGGGCCAGGTTCCGGACCAGGGGGCGTCCCGTGAAGTGGTTGGCCAGGACGACGGCGCCCACTCCGGCGATCCGGACGGCCACGAACAGGATGAGGGCGGTTACCAGACCGGACGGGGTCCGGCGGACGGATCCGGGGTCGGCGGCCCCGAACAGGACGGCGGACTCGGGCCGCGGGACGGAAGACGTGCTCACACTCCGACCTTCGGTAGCGGCTCACGGCGGCGCAACTCGACCCGGGGGTTTCTCACGGTCTTCCGCACTGGTTCAGATCCTGGCGACCCGCGTCACACAGGGACCCCCTTGATCGATCATTCACCGGGCGGTTTAGCATATGAGCGCCACCCAGCTCGATCGAGAGATTCAGGTCTGTGACTGTCAACGACGACTCGTTCACCAACTGGAAGAACCGCGAGGAGATCGCGGAGTCGATGATCCCGATCATCGGGAAGCTGCACCGCGAGCGGGACGTGACGGTCCTCCTCCACAGCCGCTCCTTGGTGAACAAGTCGGTGGTCAGCATCCTCAAGACGCACCGGTTCGCCCGCCAGATCGCCGGCGCCGAGCTCTCGGTCACCGAGACGATGCCCTTCCTGCGGGCACTCACCACGCTCGACCTCGGCCCCTCCCAGATCGACATCGGCATGCTCGCCGCGACCTACAAGGCCGACGACCGGGGCCTGGGCGTCGAGGCGTTCACCGCGGAGGCGGTCGCCGGGGCCACCGGCGCCAACAAGATCGAGCAGCGCGAGCCGCGGGACGTCGTCCTGTACGGCTTCGGCCGCATCGGCCGCCTGGTCGCCCGGCTGCTCATCGAGAAGTCCGGCTCCGGCAACGGGCTGCGGCTGCGGGCCATCGTGGTGCGAGGCGGCGGCGGCCGGGCCGCCGAGGACCTCGTCAAGCGTGCCTCGCTGCTGCGCCGCGACTCCATCCACGGCCAGTTCCAGGGCACGATCACCGTCGACGAGGAGAACAGCACGATCCTCGCCAACGGCAACGAGATCAAGGTGATCTACGCCGACGATCCGTCCCAGGTGGACTACACGGCGTACGGCATCCGGGACGCCATCCTCATCGACAACACGGGCAAGTGGCGGGACCGCGAGGGCCTTTCCGAGCACCTGCGGCCCGGTATCGAGAAGGTCGTCCTGACCGCGCCGGGCAAGGGCGACGTCCCGAACATCGTGCACGGCGTCAACCACGACACCATCAAGCCGGACGAGCAGATCCTGTCCTGCGCGTCCTGCACCACCAACGCGATCGTGCCGCCGCTGAAGGCGATGGCCGACGAGTACGGCGTGCTGCGCGGGCACGTGGAGACCGTCCACTCGTTCACCAACGACCAGAACCTGCTGGACAATTACCACAGGTCGGAGCGTCGTGGCCGGTCCGCCCCGCTCAACATGGTCATCACCGAGACGGGTGCCGCGTCCGCCGTCGCGAAGGCGCTGCCCGACCTCAAGGCGCGGATCACCGGCAGCTCGATCCGGGTCCCGGTGCCGGACGTGTCGATCGCGATCCTCAACCTCCAGCTGGCCCGGGAGGCGTCCCGCGAGGAGGTCGTGGACTACCTCCGCGAGGTGTCGCTGACCTCGCCGCTGAAGCGCCAGATCGACTTCATCACCGCCCCGGACGCGGTCTCCAGCGACTTCATCGGCTCGCGCCACGCGTCGATCGTCGACGCCGGCGCCCTGAAGGTGGAGGGCGACAACGCGATCCTCTACCTCTGGTACGACAACGAGTTCGGCTACTCCTGCCAGGTGGTCCGGGTCGTGCAGCACGTCTCGGGCGTGGAGTACCCGACGTTCCCGGCGACGGCGGTCTGACGCTCCCCACGTTCAGCGGCCCGGCTGCCCTGCGAGTGCAGGGCAGCCGGGCCGTTTGCGCTGCACCCCTCTTGACGCGCCCACGCCCCGATGGCAGCTTTTTATCGATACAAACGCTTCGCGAACACCGTTCCAGATATCGAACATCCGGCTTCTCGGACAGGAGTGCCCACGTGCCCACCGCCACCGGGATCATCAACCTCGACATCGCGGGCCCGACCATCAGCCGCCACCTCTACGGCCACTTCGCCGAACACCTCGGCCACTGCGTCTACGGCGGCTTCTGGGTCGGCGAGGACTCCCCCATCCCCCACGCGGGCGGCATCCGCCTGGACGTCGTGGAAGCACTGCGCGCCCTCGACATCCCCAACCTCCGCTGGCCCGGCGGCTGTTTCGCCGACGAGTACCACTGGCGGGACGGCGTCGGCCCGCGCGAGCAGCGGCCCCGGATGGTCAACACGCACTGGGGCAACGTCGAGGAGAACAACCACTTCGGCACCCATGAGTTCATGGCTCTGTGCGAACTCCTCGGCGCCGAGCCCTACATCAGCGGCAACGTCGGCTCGGGCACCGTCCGCGAGATGAGCGAGTGGGTCGAGTACCTCACCCGGGACGGCGACAGCCCCATGGTGCGGCTGCGCAAGGAGAACGGCCGTGAGGAGCCGTGGCGAGTGAAGTTCTGGGGCATCGGCAACGAGACCTGGGGCTGCGGCGGCAACATGCGCGCCGAGTACTCGGCCGACCTGGCCCGCCAGTACGCCACCTACTGCCGCGACCACGGGGACAACAAGCTCTACCGCATCGCCTCGGGCGCCTCCGACGCCGACTACAAGTGGACCGAGACCCTGATGCAGCAGATCAGCTGCTTCGGCTGCGAGGCCACCCCGAAAAACTTCTTCCAGGGTCTGTCCGTGCACTACTACACGCTCGCCGGCCCCTGGGAGGCCAAGGGGAGCGCCACCGAGTTCGGCACCGACGACTACTACCGCACGATGCTGTCGGCCCGCCGTATCGACCGCATCCTCACCGGCCACTCCACGGTGATGGACGTCTACGACCCGGGCCGCACGGTCGGCCTGGTCCTCGACGAGTGGGGCACCTGGTGGGACGTGGAGCCCGGCACCGACCCCGGCTTCCTCTTCCAGCAGAACACCCTGCGCGACGCACTGGTGGCGAGCACCCACTTCGACATCTTCCACAAGCACGCCGCCCGTCTGCACATGGCCAACATCGCCCAGACGGTCAACGTGCTCCAGGCCATGCTCCTGACCGACGGCGACGCCCTGGTCCTGACCCCGACCTACCACGTCTTCGAGATGAACAAGGGCCACCAGGAAGCCACTTCGCTTCCTGTGCACCTACGCGGCGAGGACACCCGGCGCCGGGTGGGGGACGCCGAACTCGACACCCTCTCCGCCTCCGCCAGCGTCAAGGACGGCAAGGTCCTGATCTCGCTGAGCAACCTCGACGCCGAGGAACCCGCCGACATCACCCTCGACCTGCGCGGCGGCACCCTCGGCGAGCCGACCGCCCGTGTCCTGACGGCCGACAAACTCCAGGCCCACAACTCACCGGGGACCTCAACAGCCGTCGCACCGAAGGACTTCGAGGATCTCACAGCGATCGCCCACGGCCTGCGGCTCTCCCTCCCGCCTCACTCGTTCGTCACCGTCCAGGCACCTCTGAACCCGCGCTGACCCTCAGGAGTGCGCACATGACCCGATCCCCACGTCCGCTGCCCGCGCGCCAACTGCGGCCGCCGATGGGCTGGAACAGCTGGGACTGCTACGGCACCACCGTCACCGAGGAAGAGGTCCTCGCCAACGCGGAGTTCATGCGCGGGCACCTGCTGCCGCACGGCTGGGACACCGTGGTCGTGGACATCCAGTGGTACGAGCCCACCGCGCGGGCCCACGGCTACAACCCGGCCGCCCCGCTCGTCCTGGACGACCACGGCCGCCAGCTCCCCGCACCGAACAGGTTCCCCTCCGCCGCGGCCGGGGCCGGGTTCGGGCCGCTGGCCGGGCAGGTGCACGGCATGGGCCTGAGGTTCGGGCTGCACATCATGCGGGGCATCCCGCGGCGGGCGGTCGAGGCGGAACTCCCGGTGCTGGGGACGGAGTTCACGGCCGCCGACGTGGCCGACACCGACTCCGTGTGCCCCTGGAACTCCGACAACTACGGCCTCGACCACGACCACCCCGCCGCCCAGGCCTACTACGACAGCCAGGTGGCCCAATTCGCCGAGTGGGGCGTCGACTTCGTCAAGGCCGACGACATGCTCTTCCCGTACCACGAGCGGGAGATCGCCGCCTACGCGCGTGCCGTCGAGCGCAGCGGGCGGCCGATCGAGCTGAGCCTCTCCCCCGGCACGGACATGTCCCTCGCGCGCCTCGACCACCTGCAGGAGCACGCCACCATGTGGCGGGTCTGCGACGACCTGTGGGACCGCTGGGAGGACGTCGAGGCACAGTTCGCGCGGATGGCACGCTGGGCTCCCTGGCAGGGCCGACAGGGCTGGGCGGACGCCGACATGCTGCCGCTGGGCCGTATCGGCATCCGCGCGGAGCGCGGCGCGGACCGCCAGTCGGCCCTCACCCGCCCCGAGCAGATCAGCCTGCTCACTCTCTGGCTGATCTCCCGCTCACCGCTGATGATGGGCGGCGACCTGCCCACCAGCCCGCACGAGACCATCGAACTGCTCACCAACGACGAGGCGCTCGACGTCCTGTGGCACAGCACCGGCAACCGGGAGGTGCTGCGGGAGCGGGACCTGGTGCTGTGGACCGCCCGGGACACCGACGGGCACACCCGGTACGCGGCGGTGTTCTCGCTGGCGGACCAGGCGCGCCGCTTCGAGGTGCCGCTGGGCTCGATCGGAGCCGACCCCCGCCACCAGGTCCGGGAACTCTGGACCCGCACCGACACCGCCCACGACGGGCGGCGGCTGACCGTCGAACTGCCCGCCCATGGCGCCGCCCTCTATCGTCTTGCCGAGGACAGCGGGCGGGAGTGAGTGTGGCGACGATCCAGGACGTGGCGAAGGCGGCCGGAGTGTCGGCGATGACCGTCTCCAATGTGATCAACGGCCACCCCAACGTCCGCCCGGCCACCCGGGACCGCGTCCTGGAGGCGATGACCCGGCTCGGCTACCGGGTCAACGTCGCCGCCCGCAATCTCCGCAAGGGCCGTACCGGGACGATCTGTCTGGCGGTCCCCGAGATCAACCGCCCGTACTACGGCCGGCTGGCCGCCTCGATCATCGCGGCGGCCGCCCGGCACGGCCTCGGGGTGAGCATCGAGCAGACTGGCGCCCGCAGGGAGAACGAGCTGGCGGCCCTCTCCCTGTCCCGCAACCGGCTCTACGACGGCCTCATCCTCAGCACCGTCGGGATGGGGCCGGCCGATGTCGAGGCGCTGGAGGTCGACCATCCGGTGGTGATCCTGGGCGAGCGGATCTTCGGCGGGCCCGTCGACCATGTCGCGATGCCCAACGAAGCCGCGTCCAAGGCGGCCACCCGCCATCTCGTCGAGCGGGGCTGCCGGCGGATAGCCCTCGTGTGCGGGCGCCTCGGCGGTGAGGTCGATGTGTCGAGCCTGCGGCACGCCGGGTATCTGCGGGCGCTGGCGGACGCGGGGCTGCCGGCCGACCCGGAGCTGGTGGTGACCGCCGGGTCGTTCACCATGCAGGAGGCCGCCCGCCGCATCCGGGAGAAGGTGACCGACGGCCTCGATTTCGACGGGGTGTTCTGTGTGACGGACACGGTTGCCATGGGTGTGCTGCGCGCGCTCGCCGACACCGGGCTCCGGGTGCCGGAGCGGGTCAAGGTGATCGGCTTCGACAACGTCGACGAGAGCGCGTACCTCGTCCCCTCCCTGTCCACCGTCGACCCGGACCACGACCTGATGGCCGAACGCGCCGTCGCCCTGCTGGCGGCTCGCATCGACCGGGCCGGGCCCGGGCCGGAGCGGGAGGAGTTCGTCGGCCCCTTCCGCCTGGTGGTACGGGAGTCGACGGGCGGCTGAACCAGTCAGCCGCCCGCGGACGGCGACCGTGGGGTGATCACTCGGCCTCGGCCCGTGGCCGTGCCGTGCTCATCGGACGAGGTGGCCGAAGACGACCAGATTATCCGTGTAGTCCTTCACGTCGTGGTCGTAGTCGCCGGCGCAGGTGATCAGGCGTACCTCGGGGCGGCTGGTGTCCGCGTAGACGCGTTCACTGGGGAAGTCGTCCTTCGCGAAGGTCTCGGCGTCGTCGACCACGAAGTCCGCCTTCGTGTCATCCGCCCGGAGCACCGTGAAACGGTCGCCGGGCTCCAGTTCGTACAGCCGGGCGAAGACGGCCGCCGAGATCTTGGTGTCGACGTGCCCAGCGATGATCGCGGTGCCCGCCTCGCCGGGCGCCGCGCCCTTGGAGTACCAGCCGACGAGGTTGATGTCGTCGGACGGCGGGGGCTGGAGCTGGCCCGAGGGGGCGAGGGTGAGGGTGGTGAAGGGGGCGTCGACGGCGATCCTCGGGATGAGCAGGCGGGTCGGCGCGGACCGGGGCAGCGCCTCGCCGACCCGGCGCACACCGCCCGAGGGGGCGGCGTCCGTGCTCTCGGCCGGCGTGTTGCCCGTGGCGTCGGAGGCCTTGCCGTGTCCGCCGAGCAGCGCCACGGCAATGAGCAGGGCGGCCACGGCCCACACGGGCAGCCGTCCGCCGCGCCGGGGGCCGTTCGGGTCCCCCGGGTTCGGGGCGTCGGGGTTGGGGGCCTCGGGGGTCGGGGAGGAGGGGCCAGCTGCCATCGGAGTCACCTTTCTGGGGCACGGCAGCGGGAGGGGCGGAACGGGGGCCGCGGCCGCGCGCACGACGGTCGGCGGCCGCGGCTCCCGTATGCGTAAGCCCGTCAGGACATGGACCCGTCGGCATTCCTGCGCCGCAGCGCGTATACGCCGGCCGCCGCCACACCGAGGACCGCCAGCCCGCCGGCCGTGACCCCGGGCGTGGCGAGGCCGCCGCCGCCGGTGTGCATGCCACCGTGCGGCTTCTCACTGTCCTCGTCGTCGCCCCACGAGTTGCCCTCGTCCCGGCCCGAGTCCCGGCCGCCGCCCCCGCCTTCGTCCTTCCCCTTGTCGCCCTTGTCTCCCTTATCGCCCTTGTCGCCCTTGTCGCCCTTGCTTCCCTGTCCTTCGTCCTTGTCCTTGTAGGTCTCGGGGTCGAACTTGCTGTCGTTGCCGCTGTCCGAGTCCCACGCGTTGCTCAGCTTCGCCGCGGCGAGTACACCGCCGCCCGTGTGCATCCCGCCGCGCGGCCCATCGTGGCTGCTGTCGTCGTTGTGCTCCTTGCTGTAGGAAGAGTCGTCACGGCCTCCGTTGTCCCAGTCCCCCGCGACCGCGGCCTGAGCGCCGGGTGCCGCGAAGGCGAGGGCAGCGGTGGCGGCTGTCGTCGCGAGGATCATGCGGGCAGAACGCATCTCGATGTCCTTCCGCCGTGACCGGGCAGCGGATACTCCATCGGCTGAAACGACCCGGCCCCGACATGAACCACCGTCAGCCAGCCCCGCGCTCGGCACCATCCAGGCCGCCCATCCGTGGTGACGACACGCCCAACACCGCCCGGCTGGGTCAATCCCGCCCGGCGACACGCGGCCATTCGGGGGTGTATGGGCCCGTCGTCGGCGTGTCGCCGCATGGCGGGCCCACCGTGGTGTCAGTAGCCGACGTAGAACGTGGCGTCGGCCTTCTCCGTGCTCGTGGAGACGGGGTCGATCCGCAGCACGTAGTCGTAGTGGCGGATGTAGCGCGTCGGGTAGTTGTACGAGCGGAACGAGGTCCAGGAGGAGTCGGCGAGACCGGCCGTCCGGTAGAACGTGGCGTCCTGGGCGAACGCCGTCGTGCTGTCGTTCTCGTCGAGCTGCAGTTGGTAGTTGTAGTGGCGCAGATAGCGGGTCGGGTAGTTGACCGACCGGAAGGACACGCCGCTGCTGTCGGCGAGGCCCGGGACCAGCTTCCACAGGCCGTCGGTGTACGGGTCGAAGGCGTACTCGTCGATCCGGCCGACGAAGTTACTGTGCCGGACGTACCGGGCCGGGTAGTTGTAGGACTTCAGCCGGTTCCAGGTGGGGGTGCCCCACTTGGCGACGAGGTTGTTGTACTCGGTCGAGGTGATGGGCTGGATGCCGCAGTGCTTGGAGTTGAGCGGCTGGGTGTAGGTCTTCTGGTCGAGGGCCGTCCAGGTGCCGACGGACAGGGCGCTGGTCTGCCAGGCGTAGAAGACGCCGTTCGGCGACCAGGTGTCGCCCCACAGATACCAGGTGGAGCTTGAGGCAAGGGACTTGACCAGGGTCGGGGCCTCGGTGCCGTTGTGCGAGACGGCCGTGCTGAACTCGGTGAAGCTGCCCGGGTCCAGGGAGGTGGAGCGAGCGCCGACCAGTGTGGAGTTCTTCTTGAAGTACAGGTAGTTGACGCCGTTCACGCCGACCGCCAGGTCGCCGTCGATGACGTCGTAGCCGGGGTCGAAGAAGACCTGGGGGTCTCCGGCGGTCACGAAGTCACCGGTGTAGTTGATCATGATGACGTTGTGGCCGCTGCCGTTGACGGCGGAGTAGATGACGCCGTACTGGCCGCGGCCCGCGTCCCAGAACGCCTCGGGCGCCCAGCTGTGGGTGACCATGTCGTGCAGCTTCATCCGCCGGTAGCCGGTGAAGCTGCGCAGGTCGGCGGAGTCCCAGACGTGGATGTACTGGCTGACGTAGGTCCAGTCGGTGCCGTTCAGGTCGGTGGCGAGCACCACGAAGGTGCCGTCCTGCTTGCGCAGGATGAACGGGTCGCGCAGGCCGAGGGAGCCCGCGGTGGGGGTCGCGACGGGGTTGTTCTGGTTGAGCGGGGTCCACTGGAGGCCGTCGGTGCTCACGGCCAGGTGCAGGCCGTAGTTGGCGGCCAGCATGTCCGGGGACTCGGTGAAGTAGCACATCACATAGGCCGAGTTGGCGGCGGCCCGGGCGGTTCCGGCGCCGAGGGCGAGGGCGCCGGTGGCGGCGAGGGGGACGGTCGCGGCCATGCCGAGGAAGTGGCGGCGCGGCAGGGGGGTGCCGTTCATGTGCGCTCCAGACGACGGGGGATTGTCCGAGACTTCGAACGCGGTTCGGAGAGGCGATCAGAAACTAGAGGGACGTGTGGAGCGCGTCAATGCTTGCGTAACAAGGGAGTTACTCGGATGTCTCTCTTCATGGCCCGCCCGCTTGGCGGGGCGCGGCCGGCCAGGTGTGGCGGCGGGGCTGTTTGAAGCTGCCCGCCGTCGGCACCCTCGGTCTCGAACCCGACCCGGAGCGCCGCGTCAGAAAATGAGCCGACCGTGTGTATCGACGACCTCGACGAGGACATGCACCAGGTCGTCGGCCCTGTGGTCAGGGACCGTACGTCACTGACGAGACGCAGGACGGCAGGGGCGCCGGCCGTCTGCAGTGTCGTACGGCCGACCTTCCTGCCGTCATGGTGGGCGACGGCGGTCAGCTCACCCGGCCGGCAGGGCAGAGCCGGGCGTCCCACCGCACTGCGACCGGTCGGCGCGGCCTGCTCGTCCGGCGCCGCCTGGGCGACGGCGCCGGACGGCAGCGAGGGAGTCGCGCTCCTCGCCCACCGCCTCCCCCGTCCGGACCGACCGGGTCGTACGACCGGACGGTGGCGCTTAGCCTCGTCCTGAAAGTCCGTCTGACAAGGACCCCGTATGCCCGGCCGACTCCCCCGACGTGTGCTCGCTCTCCTGCTCGGCGCCCTGACCGGCGTGACGGCCGTCGCGGCCCCCGCCCGCGCCGGCGGCGGTGATGTGACGGAGTATCCGATCATCACCACCGCCGACAGCCTCCCCGCCGGGATCACCGCCGGGCCGGACGGGGCGCTGTGGTTCACCCAGTCCGGCGCCGCCCGGATCGGGCGTATCGCGGCGGACGGCACTGTCACCGACCGCCCCACGCCGGCCCCGGGCAGCACGCCCTTCGCCATCACGCCGGGGCCGGACCACGCCCTCTGGTTCACCGAGCAGGCGGCCGGACGTATCGGACGGATCACCACCTCCGGCGCCGTCACCGAGTTCGCCCTGCCCAAGGCCGCGAGCGCACCCGCCGGGATCACCGCCGGGCCCGACGGCGCGCTGTGGTTCACCGAACCGGGAACCGACCGGATCGGCCGGATCACGACCGCGGGCAGGATCACCGAGTACCGGGTGCCCACGGCCGCCGCCCTCCCGTACGGCATCGCCGCCGGTGCCGGAGGCGCCCTCTGGTTCACCGAACTCGCCGGCGGCAGGATCGGACGGATCGAATCCACCGGCCGGATCAGCGAGTTCGCGTTGCCGAGCCGTGCGGACTTCCCCGAGGACATCGTCGCCGGGCCCGGCGGGATGTGGTTCACGGCGTCCGGGTCGGATTCGGTCGACCGGATCGACGCCAACGGCCATGTCACCCGGTTCCCGCTGCCCGGAGCGGACGGCGACCCCGGCGGGATCGCCGCGGGGCCGGACGGCCGGGTGTGGTTCACCGACCGGTCCGGCCGTATCGGCCGGGTGACGGCGGACGGCAGGATCAGCGTCGTACCGGTGCCGGCCGGTGCCGACAAGGCGCCCTTCCGGCTCACGACCGGCCCGGACGGCACGGTGTGGTTCACCGAACTGCTGGGCAACGCGATCGGACGGATCAAGCCCGCCTGAGGGCCGCCTACCAGGACACCGGCAGCCGCTCCGGGATGCGCTTCATGAAGCCGGTGCGCCACACCAGTTGGGCGGCCGGCACGGCGAGGGCGAGGTCCGGCAGCCGGTCGAGCAGCACCTCCAGGGCGATCCGGGCGTGCGCCCGGCCCAGCGCGGTCGCCGGGCAGTAGTGGGCTCCGCCGCCGAAGGAGAGATGCTCGGCGGTGTTGTCGCGGTGGACGTCGAAGCGGTGCGGGTCGGGGAACTTCTCCGGGTCCAGGTTGGCGCCCTCGACGAGGACCAGGACGAGGTCGCCCTCGCGGATGTCGGTGTCGCCGAGCCGGATGTCCTCCAGGGCGAGCCGGGGCAGTGCGTCGGCGATGGAGAGGTTCACCCGCAGCAGTTCCTCGACCCCCGGGCCGATCAGGTCCGGGCGGTCCCTGAGGAGGTCGCGTGCCGTGGGGTGGGTGAGCAGGTACACCAGGGCCATGGTGAGGAAGCCGGAGGTGGAGATGGTTCCGGCGCCGAACATGGTGACGCCGACGGTGGCCAGCATCTCGTCGTTCGGACGGTCGTGCTCGGGGCCGTCCCGGAGTGCGGCGAGCTCGCCCATCAGGCCATGGGTGGCCGGGTCGTCGAGCAGGGCGGTCATCCGGGCGATGTCCCGGTCCCAGTTGATCCGGGCGCCGGTTATCGGGCACGCCGAGTTCATGAACGCGATGTCGAGGCTGCGCAGGAACGCCGGGGCCTCGGTCTGCGGGATGCCGAGGATGTGGCAGTGCATCCCCGCCGAGTACGGCTCGCAGAACGCGCCCCGCAGATCGGCCGTAGGTCCGTCCTCGACGAGCAGGTCGACCAGCCGGTGCGCCTCCGCGCGCAGCCACTCCATGAGGCCCGGCGCCTTGGGGTTGAGGGCCTTCAGCACCGCGCGGCGCAGCCCGGCGCCGGTGATGTTGCCCATGTTGTTCACGACCTCGGGCGGGATCGTGAGCGTGTACTGGCGGGGCACGCCCGGTGCGGAGGTGTCCTTGAGGGAGAACCGGTCGTCGCGCAACACCTGGTGGCACAGGCGGTACGACGACACCAGCCAGGCCTCGTCTCCCGCGATCGTGCGCACCCGTCGTACCGGGCTCGTGGCGCGCAGTTCCCCGACCTCGTCCGGCACCCGGGTGCCGTCCCAGGAGAACGGGAAGGACAGTAGCTCCGTGGCGGTGGTCATGCCGGGGCTCCTTCGGCGGCGGGGGTGACGATCGCGTGCCCCTGGTTTCGGGAGGCGCGCAGTCCGGCGCCCCGGGCGTACAACAGCTCGGCCATCGGCAGCAGTTGGTGGTAGCAGTTGAGGGAGGACGGCACGTGGAGGATGGCGGGGGTGTCGAGGAAGAGCGGGGCCTCCGCGCACACGTACTCCAGGCACACCGCGCGCTGCCGGTCGCTCGCCTCCTCTCCTCTGGCCGAGAGAAAGCGGCTGACCAGGGAGTCGCAGACGGCCCGGAAGTCTCCGTCCTCGACCAGCCGGTCCTTCAGCCGGCGGTGGATCTCCTGGTAGGAGGGGTTGGCGCGGAAGCGGGACATCGGCTGCCAGCGCAGCCGGGTGCCCTCCGGATCGGCCTCGGTGACGGCGTCACGGACCTTGGCGCGCACCCCGCGCAGGTTCTTCACCGCCTTGCGGCGGGCCTCGTCGGGCGAATAGCCGGATGCCTCGTACATCTCGGCGACGTACAGATCGGTATAGACGAAGTCGACTCTGTCGAAGTGGTCCAGTCCCCAGTGGGCGAGGTCGTGCAGGCGCCGGGCGGAAAAGTAGCTGTTGCCCGGCGACACGCCGATCACGGCGTGCGCACCCTCGTCGTAGATGACTTGGCAGTGGGAGGTGTAGGGCTGAACCTCGAAGACGTCGGCCATCAGCACGGATGCTGTGGTCAAGGGGGATACCCTCCGCCGCTCGCTAGTCCCTGCGGGGCCCAGTGCCCCTGGTGTGGCGACGCGGCGGCCCTCACGCTAGCGGTACCTGATCGACACGGGTAGTTACCGTCTGGGTTTGGCCGGAACCTGTCGTAGCAATGGTGGAAGTCCCGTGGAGATGCACGTGCTTTCAGGCCGGGAAGGTGGGACTCTCCTCTACGGTCCGATGAGTACCGCAGGGGGAAGTATCACCGTAGTGAACCGTATGCGCACTTCTTTCGGGGTCCTGGCCGCCGCCGGAGTCGTCACCGCCGCCCAGCTGGGCCTGGCAACCGGCGCGTCCGCGCAGGCCGGGGCGGCGCGGAGCACCGGTTGCCCGGTCGACATCGTCTATCCGAGCCGCTTCTACGTGAACTCGGCCGGCTGGGTCACCAACGGCGGCCTGTACTTCGCGGTGAAGAACACGAGCGCGAGCACGAGCTTCACGAAGGTCACGTTCACCGTGACGGACGTGAAGAACATCCGCTTCGGCAGCGCCGCGGCCAAGGGCGGCAAGGTCAGCCACAAGACGTCGAAAACGGTTTCGGTGTACACGACGACACTGAAGAAGAAGGCCAGTCTCGGCGTGAAGGTGCAGACACATCTGCTGAACACCCGTACCTACAAGGTGAAGTTCGCACTGCACGGCACGGGGTGGAACTGTGCCGTCGACCAGGGCACCTGGGGCTCCTGAACCGGGCCGGCCCGTACCCTGGTGACCGTGGTCGACTGCGACGAAGGTCCCGGTGCGGTGGCCGCCCGGCTCACCGGGCGGCCGGTCTCCGCCGAGCGGGCACGGTCGGGCAGCCTGGCGGAGGTGACGCTCACCGGCGGGCGTGCGGTGATGGTCAAGCGCGGCGAAGGCCCCGGCGCGGTGCGGGCCGAGGCGGCCGGGCTGCGCTGGCTGGCCGCCGCCGGGGCGGTCGCGGTACCCGGGGTGCTGGGGCACGACGAGCGGTGGCTGGTGACCGAGCTGGTCCCGCCCGGACGTCCGGGCGCCGAGGCGGCGACGCGTTTCGGCCGTGCGCTCGCCGCACTGCACGCCGCCGGAGCCCCGGCCTTCGGGGCGGCGCCGCCGGACGGCCCGTGCGACGCCTGGATCGGCCTCGCCCCGATGCGCAACGAGCCGGGAACCGACTGGCCGCACTGGTACGCCGAACACCGCGTCCTGCCATATCTGCGCACGGCGGTCGACCGCGGGCTCCTGCGGCCCGGCGAGGCGACCGTGGTCGAGGGGGTCTGCGAGCGGCTGCCGGAGCTGGCGGGGCCGCCCGAGCCGCCCGCCCGGCTGCACGGAGACCTGTGGAGCGGCAATGTCCTGTGGGGCGCCGACGGCCCGGTCCGGTTGATCGACCCGGCCGCGCACGGCGGGCACCGCGAGACCGACCTCGCGATGCTCCGCCTCTTCGGCTGTCCGTACCTTGACCTGATCCTGGAGGGGTACCAGGAGGTGGCCCCCCTGGCCGCCGGCTGGGCGGAGCGTGTGGGAGTGCACCAGTTGTTTCCGCTGCTGGTGCATACCGTGCTCTTCGGACGGGGCTACGCCGAACAGACTCTGGAGACATCCCGGTCCATCGCGGGCATCTGACGCCGTCACATGCCGAACGGGCATGTGAAATCGGCCACGGACGGGAACGATTCACCGCTGATTCCCAGCTGGTTTCTTAACAAGCCCTTAATTAGGACTGAGATTACGCAGAGTAAGGAAACCAACCACGCGTTCGAATCGTATAAGTGCATGGAAGAACGAAACAGGGAGAGACCATGCAACCGTTCGCGCTCAACTACGCACGCCCCGCAGTGCAGTTGGACGTCATCACTCCGTACGCGTATGACTCCGGACTGCAGTTGAACGTTCTCCTCGATGGCCGGATCGCAGCCACCGATCACGCAATGCTCAAAGCCCTGGGGACCACGACCTCCACCGCGGGCTCCAAGACGCACTTCGACGACTGAGCGCGGGCCCCCACGATGACCGTGCTCATCCTGACCAGTGACGAGGACGTGACGGCGGACATGGTGGTCCTCCGGCTGCACGAGGCCGGAGTGCCCGTCGTCCGCCTCGATCCTGCCGATCTGACCAGCGGTGTGGCCCTGTCGGGCGAATATGTGCAGGGCGTCAGTCGCGGGCATCTGTCCGTCAACGGGCGTCTGGTGAGCATGAGCGGCCTCCGCTCCATCTGGGTGCGCAGGCCGGGGGTGGCGGCCGCTCGGGCCGCCCAGCCGTCCGCCTGGCTGAGCGAGGAGTCCGAACAGGCGTTGTACGGCATGCTGCGCGGGACCGACGCGCGCTGGATGAACCATCCGGACGCGGCCCGCCGGGCCCGCCACAAGCCGTGGCAGCTGCGGCTGGCGCAGCGCAGCGGACTCGCCGTGCCCGCGACGCTGATCACCACGTTCCCGCAGGCGGCCAGGGAGTTCGCGGAACGCTTCCCGGATCTGGTCGTCAAACCGGTGTCGGGCGCGCATCCGCAGGAGCCGCCGCGGGCGTTGCCGACCAGCCGGGTGGCGCCGGACACCGACTTCGCGGCGGTGGCGTTCGGGCCGACGCTGTTGCAGCGGCGGGTCGCCAAACGGGCGGACATCCGGCTGACGGTGGTCGGCGAGCGGCTGCTGGCCGCCCGCAAGCCGGTGAACCCGGACGCCCATCCCGACGATGTGGACGTCCGGTTCGCCCCGTCCGTCTCTCCCTGGCAGGAGGCGGAGGTGCCGCCGCGAGTCGCCGAGAACGTTCACACGTATATGAAGGATGCAGAACTGGCCTACGGTGCCTTCGACTTCGCGGAGGACGCCGACGGCATCTGGTGGTTCCTGGAGTGCAACCAGTCGGGCCAGTTCGGTTTCGTCGAGATGGACACCGGTCAGCCGATCGCCGAGACCATCGCCGGCTGGCTGGCGCACGGCACGGAGCAGTACCGGCCGTACGTCAACGGCGGTCGGAGCACGACGCCTTGACCATCCGGGCGACGATGTGGGACCGGGCACGGAGAGAGGAACGGGAGATGCGCATCGGACTGCTGGGGACCGGCCCCTGGGCACGGGCGGCCTACGCCCCCGCGCTGGCGGGGCACGGATCGCTGGACTTCACCGGGGTGTGGGGCCGCCGCTCGAAGGCCGCGGCGGAGCTGGCCGAGGAGTACGGGGTCCGGGCATACGACGACGTGGACGCGCTGTTCGCCGATGTCGACGCGGTGGCCGTGGCACTGCCGCCGGCCGTCCAGGCGGAACTGGCGGTGCGGGCCGCGGCGGCGGGCCGGCATCTGCTGCTGGACAAGCCACTCGCGCTCGGCGTCGCCGAGGCGCGGGCCGTGGTGGAGGCGGCAGAGCGGGCCGGGGTCGCCTCGGTGGTCTTCTTCACCACCCGGTTCCAGAGCGAACCCGAGGCGTGGATCGGCGAACAGGCGGGCATGGCAGGCTGGTTCACGGCGCGGGCGCAGTGGCTAGGGTCGGTGTTCACCGACGAGAGCCCGTTCGCCGCGTCGCCGTGGCGACGGGAGAAGGGCGCGCTGTGGGACGTGGGCCCGCACGCCCTGTCCGTGCTGCTTCCGGTCCTGGGCGACGTACGGCGGGTGGCGGCCGCCGTGCACGGCCCCGCGGACACCGTCCATCTGGTCCTCGACCATGCCGCCGGTGCGTCCAGCACGGTGACGCTGAGCCTGACGGCTCCCGCGGCGGCAGCCGGGGCCGATGTGGAGCTGCGGGGCGAGGCGGGGGTGACGCTGCTGCCGAGGAGTGCGGAGGGAGCGGTCCCCGCCCTGTCCCGCGCCGCCGACGCCCTGGCCACCGCCGCCCGCACGGGCCACCCGCACCCCTGCGACGCGGCCTTCGGCCTACGGGTCACCGAGATCCTCACGGAGGCGGAGACCCTGCTGGGCAAGGACGTCGGCTAGCGATCTCGCCGACGGGCACCCGCTTGCCGCGCACCTGCCGGATGCCGCCCTCGAATCCCATGCCGGCTTCTCCGTCGGCTGTGGATCACCGCGCCGTCAGCATGTCACCCGGCACTGACAGCGGCCGTCGCCCAGAAGTTGATCCGCTCCCGGACGACCGGGTAGCCCGCCTCGGCGAAGTGCGCGGCCATCGGGAAGTTGCCCTGGTCGGTGGCGGCGCCGATGGCCTCGGCGCCCTGCTCCACGAGGAAGCGGGTGCACTCGACGAGCAGGTCGTAGGCGTAGCCGTGCCCGCGCTGCGCGGGCAGGACGCCGATGTACCCGATGCACGGCCCGGACGGATTGCGGGCCGGGATGTGGATGCCGACCGGCTCCCCGTCGGGCGTGCGGGCGATCTGCCACCACTCGCGGGGCGAGGGGAACCAGTGGAAGATCTCCAGGTCCTCCTGGGCCGCCAGCTCCACTCCCCCCTTCGCGACGGCCCTGCGGGCGTGGGCGTCGAGGGTCGCGGAGCTGATGTCGCGCAGGATGCCGAGGAAGACCGAGTCGTCGGGTTCGGGGGTGAAGACGAGACGGCCGGGCCGCGCGGGCAGACCGCACTCGGGGGTCCAGCGGTAGTTGTAGCGCTCCACCAGCAGTTCATAGCCCGCCTTGCGGGCGGCGCCGAAGCGGGTCTCGGCGGCCGTGCGCAGCGCGGGGACGTCACGCCAGCCGGCGGGCAGGTCGAGTTCCAGTTCGTCGGTCTGCCAGGGCGCGCCGCGCAGCAGTTCGGCGCCGGCCTCCTCCTCGCCCTCGGCCACGTCGAACCAGTTGATCAGGAGCGGTTCGGTGTCCTCGGGGCCGCCCCACCAGGCGGCGCGGGCGACCACCCGCCCGTCGCGCAGGGCGACGCGCTTCCAGCCAGGGCGGTAGCGGGTGTGCCGGTGCGTCTCGCGCAGGCGCAGCGGGTCGGGCAGGGCGTCGAAGAGCGAGGCGGTGCTGTCGTCGAGCGTGCGGATGACCGGATCGGTCACAGATTCCTCCGGGATACGTACTGTGGGCAGCGCTCCCGGGTCAGCTCTGACCTGTCACGCCCGGCAGACTGGGAGGGAGCGCGGAATGGGTGAGATGAACGTCACATTCGCCTCCTTCCGTCCGGTCTCGGGCGTGCGCCTCACACAGTAGGGGCCCCGGTTGGGACACGTCCACGGAAATTATCGCTGCGGCATTTCAAGATCCATACGCGACCCTTGTCCAGACACGGGCGTAGCTTGGGGATGTGACTTCGGTGCGCGGCTGGTTGTCGCGTGACTACCGGGACGGGCGTGGGTGGCTGCAGGGTGCACCGCCGCCACGCTGGGTGCGGGTGCTGCCCGTACTGCTGCTCGCGGTCGTGACCACGTTGACGCTGGCCAGCCCCGACGGCCACGACTTCGGCTTCCTGCTCGGGGCCATCCCGCCGCTGGCCGTCCTGTCGTACGGCCCGCTGGCGACGGCCGTGCTCAGCTGCCTGGTCGTGGTCCTGCTGAACGTGCCCGCCACCCATCTGAACCAACCCGGCAACACCGACCTGCTCACGATCACCTTCGTCGCCCTACTGAGTGTGTTCGTGTCCTATGTGCGCAGCCACCGGGACGCGCAGCTGGTCACCGAGCGGGCGGTGGGCGAGGCCGTGCAGCACGCCGTGCTGCCGCCACTGCCGGAGCGGGTCGGGGCGGTGGGGTGCGCCGGGCTGTACCGGGCGGCGCAGCACGGCACGCTGGTCGGCGGGGACTTCTTCGACGTGCGGGACGGGCCCTTCGGTGTGCGGGCGGTGATGGGGGACGTACGCGGTCACGGGCTGGCCGCCGTCTCCACGGTGGTGTCGCTGCTCGGGGCGTTCCGGGAGGCGGTCCTTGACCAGCCGGACCTGGAGTCGGTGGCGGCGCGGATGGACCGCAGACTGACGGTGGACTCGGCCGACGTACCGAACGCGGAGCTCTTCGCCACGGCCCTCTTGCTGGAGTTCTCCGCCGATCTGCGGTCGGTGCGACTGGTGGCCTGCGGTCATCCGGCGCCGGTGCTGCTGCGCGACGGCCGGGCCCAGGAGCTGGCCGCCGCTCCGGGGCCACCGATGGGGCTCGGTCTTGTGGGGGTGGAACCGCCGAAGGAGGTCACGGTCGAGCTGGGGCCCGGCGACCGGCTGTTCATCGCCTCGGACGGCGTCTGGGAGGCGCGCGACCGGGCAGGGGGCTTCTATCCGCTCCCGGAGCGGCTGGCCGGGTTCGCCGCCGCGGACGCGGCCGAGCTCACCGAGCTGGTGTGGGCCGATCTGACCCGGTGCTGCGAGGTGCGGGACGACGCCACCATGCTCGTCCTGGCGCCGGACATCACCTGAGGTTTCGGCGCCCGTCCCGCCTCAGCCCACCTCCCACAGGAAGCGGTGGGTGTGGATGCCGAAGTACGGGAACGACCGGACCTCGCGCACGCCCTCGATCGGCCGGACCACGTCGTTGACGAAATCGAGCAGGTGCTTCGGGCCGGGTGCGACCACCTCGGCGAACAGGTCGAAACCGCCCGAGGTGAACACCGAGTAGACCACTTCGGGGTGTGCGGCGAGGGCGTCGGCGACGGCGCGGGGGTCGCCGTCCACGCCGACGCCGAGCAGTGCCATCGCCTGGCCGCCCATGGCCATCGGGTCGGTGACGCCGACGACCTGCACGGCCCGGGAGTCCAGCAGACGCTGCAACCGCTGCCGGGCCGCGGAGGCGGAGAGGCCGACCCGGGGTCCCAGGTCGGCGTAGGCGATCCGGCCGTCGCTCTGCAACTCGCGCAGGATGGCCCGGTCGATGTCGTCCATGTGCACCTCGGCTCCCTTCCTCAGCAGACGAGTTCGAGCAGGGCGGCGCCGAACATCTCAGTGTGGGTGTCGACGTCCTGCTCGGTGGTGTCGGGGCACATCAGGGCCATGTTGTGGAACGGGGTGAGGAGGATGCCCCGGTTGGCGAGGTAGAGGTGCAGGAAGTCCTCCAGCTCGGTGTCGGCGGCGGCCGCGGACTCGGTGCCGGTGCGCGGGGCCGGGGCGGCGAAGCGGTACTCGGTGCGGGCGCCGAGGCGGCTGACCGACCAGGGCAGGGCGTGTGCGTCGACGGCCTGCCGGACGCCGGTCTCGAAGCGTTCGGAGAGCCGCGCCATACGGGCGAACGCCTCGTCGGTGAGCACATGCTCCAGGGTGGCCCGGGTGGCGGCGACAGAAAGCGCGTTGCCGGCGAGTGTGCCGCCGACCCCGCCCATGTCCACCAGGTCCAGGTCGGCGCGGGCCAGGAGGCGCTCGGCGAGGTCGGCGGAGAGGCCGTAGGCGCCGGCCGGGATGCCGCCGCCGATGGCCTTGCCGATGGTCAGCAGGTCCGGCTCCAGGTCCCAGGCGGCGGTGCAGCCACCGGGGCCCGCGGAGAACGTGTGCGTCTCGTCGTTGATCAGCAGCGTGCGGTACTGCCGGGTCAGGGCGCGCACGCCCGCCAGATAGCCGGGTTCCGGCAGGACGATGCCGATGTTGGTGAGCGCCGGTTCCATGAGTACGGCGGCCACGTCGCCGTGGGCGAGTTCGCGCTCCAGCTGCACGAGGTCGTTGAACTCGGCGACCCGGCTGGTCAGGGTGACGTCACAGGGCGCGCCGACGTTTCCGGGGCGGGGCGCGCCCTTGCCGCCGGGGCCCACGACGATGAGGGACTCGTCGACGCTGCCGTGGTAGCTGTAGCTGTTCACCAGGACCTTCGGGCGGCCGGTGACGGCCCGGGCCAGCCGGATGGCCCACCGGTTGGCGTCGGTCGCGGTGAGCGAGAAGCTCCAGCGGGCGAGCCCGAAGCGGCGGGTCAGCTCCGCACCCACCCACTCCGCGTCCTCCGTCGGCAGCATCGCCGTGGCCCCGCCCAGTTCGGCGAACCTTCGGTGCACCGCCTCCGTCACGGCGGCCGGCGAGTGACCGGCCATCGCGCCGGTGTCGCCGAGGCAGAAGTCGATGTACGTGTGCCCGTCGACGTCGGTGACCCGGGCGCCGCGCGCGGTCGCCAGATAGCGCGGGAAGGCGCCGGCGGTCTTGTTCATCCATGTCATCGGGACCCGGCCGAAGAGATGGCCGGCACCGGCATATGCCGCTCTGGAGCGGGGATTGCGCCGCTCGGCCTCGGCGCTCTCCCGGGCGAGGAGGGCGTGCAGACGGGTGCGGTCCATGGAGTACCCCTGGTCGGGAGCGAGGGCGACGGAATCAAGGGAGCGTACGACTGATACCGGCTCCCCATCAAGACATCGCGCTCGAATCGATTGTCACGAAAGCTGATTCGAGCGGCGGCGCCCGAAGAACGCCCGCCGCAACGCTCAGCAATCGCACCAGGGTTCGGTGTTCGAACTTCCGCCCTTAAACGCCACGGTTCGCCACCCCTTCCGCCAGTTAGAAATATCTACCAGCATGCATATGCCGGGTTGGCGTGCGAACGCACCGAGTGCCCGGTGTCGGTCGTTCCCTGCGCCCGAAACAGGTGAGCGGTGATCCCCCGGAGCGGTGCATGACGAACGCGATGTGGATGCAGGGTGTGGAATGGCTCGCGGCGGCCGCGGCGGACCCCCGGGCCTGCAAGTGGGAGTGGGACCACGGGGAGGGCGTCGCACTGCTGGAGGCGGGCCGCTACTGGGATGTGCTGAGCGTCCCGGACCGGCTCGGTCTGCTCACGCTGGACCTGCTGTGGCGGCCGTCGCTGCCGGTGCCCGGGCCGACCCTGGTGGACACCGCGGCGGGCCGGGTCGGCTTCTTCCTGCCGCCCGATCCGTCCGGCGGCTGGATCGGTGCCGGGCTGCGCTACGCGACCAAGGGCGCGTGGCTCGCCGTACCGCCGCCGTACCGGCCCGCGCGGTACCTGGAGTGGCTGGTGCCGCCCGACGGCAGCGGTGCGCTGCATGCGCCGGGCACGCTGGAGCTGGCACTGCGGGAGGCCAACGGCGCGCTGGCGGTGCTGGCCCCGAGGTGCGCGGAGTAGCGGGGTCAGCGGCGGGGCCGGGGCACGAGCACGGTGGCCTGCCGGTCCTCGGGTCCGGCCGGCACGGTACGGCCCTGGTCCCGCCACTCCCGGAGGAGCTGGGCGTAGATCGGCTCGATGGAGCGGAGGGCACGCGGCTCCCGGGCCGGGCGCCAGGGCGTGGATGAGGATCCGTCCATGCCGGGGCAACGCCCGAACGCGCCGGTGGTACGTGCCGGTGGTACGCGCTCACCGGGTCGGGTGAGCACGCCCCCTGATCGGACCCGGCCGCCTGTCCTACAAGCATTCCGGCAGGTGTTCGGGGGGCCTCCGGTCGACAGGCGCCTTCGGGGGTGCGCTCGTACGCTGTGAGGTCAGGGTTCTGACGTCCGACCCCACCGCACGTTCCCTCTCACGTGCCTGGAGTCAGCCCATGTCGCCCACGTCCGCCATGCTGCGCAGCGGGGCCGCGATCGCGCTCGCGCTGGGGGCACTGACGGTGCCGCTCGCCGGAGGGGCGGCCGCCGCCTCCGTACCGGCCGCGTTCGCCGCGCCCTCGCCCACTCCGTCGCCGTCGCCGTCGCCGTCGGGCAGTCCGGACGTCCGTGACATGACCCCGGCCGTGGCCCGCCAACTCGACGCGGCCGTGCGGAAGGTCATGCGCGAGGCGAACGTGCCCGGTGTGACCGTCGGCGTCTGGCACACCCGGCCGGCCCGACTACGTTCGCTCGTTCGGGGTCGCGAACAAGGCCACCGGACAGAAGATGTCGTCCGACCTGTACATGCGCATCGGCAGCGAAACCAAGATGTTCACCGTCACGGCAGTACTGCAACTGGTCGACCACGGCAAGGTGGGCCTGGACGACCCCATCGGCAGGTACCTCGACGGCGTGCCCAACGGCGACCGGATCACCCTGCGGGACCTGGCCGGGATGCGCAGCGGGCTGTTCAACTACTCAGCGGACGACGGCTTCTTCAAGGCGCTGACCTCGGATCCGCAGCGCCCCTTCACCCCACGGCAGTTGCTCGCCTACTCCTTCAGGCACCCGGTGATGTTCCAGCCCGGGAAGAAGTTCTACTACTCCAACACCAACCTGATCCTGCTCGGCCTGCTCGTCGAGAAGGAGAGCGGACAGCGGCTCGGCGACTACCTCCAGGAGCACGTCCTCGGTCCGGCGGGCATGAGCCACACGGTGTTCCCCACCGGGAACGAGTTCCCCGCCCCGCACGCGCAGGGCTACACCGATCAGACGGCGACCGGAAAGGTCGAGGAGACCGCCGACTGGGACCCCTCCTGGGCGTGGGCGGCCGGTGCGATGATCTCCGATCTGGACGACCTGCACACATGGGCGCGTACGGCGGCCACCGGGGTCTTCCCCGACGGTACGACCATGGTCGGCCCTGTCGTCCAGAAGCAGCGGCTGACGTCTCCGCCGACGGGGATCCCCGGCGCCGGGTACGGCCTCGGCATCTTCGACGTCCAGGGCTGGATCGGGCACAACGGCTCGCTGCCGGGCTACGAGGCCCTGACCGTCTGTCTGCCGTCCGCGCGCACGACCGTAGTCGTCCTGCTGAACACCGACATCAGCTACCGGGGGAACATCGAGCCGAGCACGCTGTTGGGCCGGGCGATCACCCGGGTCGTCTCGCCCACCCATGTCTTCGACCTTCCGGCGCCGGCCTCCGCCACGCGCTGACGCCCCACACTGACGGTGTGCACTGTGCCGCGAGTGCCACATGGGAGGGCCCTGGGCTCCCCCTGCCCACAGCTGCCCTACTCCCCCTGGAAACCGATTCCATGATCGAATTACCGGAACTGTTGGCCGGTGGTCTCGCCGCCGGAACGCTCTCCGCGCGCCGCTGGCCCGAGCCGAGGCGCTCGCCGCGTTGCCCGCCCTGTTCGGCTTAGGGCGTGAATCCAGGTCACGGGGGCGTGAGTCCGGGGGTCGCGGGGGCTGCGACCGGTCCCCCGTTCCGGTCGTGCCCCCGCGAACGTGAACCTACGTGCGGATCCGGCCGTTGGGTATCGCACCGGTGCCCGATCGGGAACCCGGAGGACTCACCCGTGCACAGGTGAGTCCGGTTGGCCCGGATTCGCCCCGAGCAGGACGGGTGCGGTGAGGTCCCCGAGGGCGAGGTGAGCCAGGACGACCTCGTACAGGTCGGTGCCCGCTGCCAGCAGCTGACGTTCCAGGACGGGCTCGGCGCCCCGGACGTGTTCACGGACGGTCTGGGCGTGTACCCCCAGGTCCTGGGCGGCGCGTTCGGCGTTGCCGTCGGCGGCGATCCAGGCACGCAGGGTGCCGCGCAGGTCACGGCCGTCCCGGGTCAGACGGTCCAGCAGGTCGTGCGCCCAGACGCGCAGCCCGGGCCCGGCCAGCAGGTCCCCGAGTCGCACGCCGGACGCCTGCGGTGCCGTACCGGTGAGGTCTTCCGTCCTGGCCGCCTGGGTGTTGAGGGCCAGATGGGCGGTGGCGCGCACGGTGAGGTCGGAGAAGTCGGCGCCCAGCAGGGCCTCCACTCGGTCCATGCGGGCGCGGACGGTGTTGCGGCTGACGCCGAGGACCTTCGCCGCGCTGACGGCGGTGAACTCCAGGCCGAGGCGGGTGGTGGCGAGGAGTTCGGCGCGGGTGTGGTGGGGCAGGGTGTCGAGCGGCCGGAGCACGGCGGTGGACCAGGCGTGCAGCGCGGCGGGGTCCATCAGCCGTTCCGGGTGGGTGCGTTCGGCGTAGACGGCGGCCTGGCCGGGGCGGAAGTGGGCGACGGCGAGTGCGCTGATGGCCTGGCCGTAGGCGGTGGCGGTCCGGGCGAGGCTCTGCCGGACGCTGCCGCCGAGGAAGGTGCCGGGGCGGCCGTCGACGAGCGAGCGCAGCCACTCGCCCGCCGTGGGCGCGGGGCTGACGACGATGACATGGCCGTCGACCGCGGGACAGCGCACGACCAGGGCCTGGCCGCGGGTGATGGCGAGGCAGTCCTCAGCGAGCCCGTCGCGTTCCGCCGGGTGCCCCTCGACGACGTACACACAGGCGCTGTCGGTGTCGAGGAGGCCGGGCCACAGGCCGGCGGCGACCCGACGTGCGGAGACGGTGTCCTCCACCATCAGCAGTTGCAGGATGGCGAGGCGCAGATCGGCGGTGGCCCGCCGGAGCCGGCGCCCGGCGGCCGTCAACTCGCGTTCCCTCAGCAGGAGTTCGACGACGCCGGCGGTTTGGGTGACGATCTCGGCGGCGCGTCGGTCGAAGGGGGTGGCGCGGGCCACGGCGAGCAGTGAGGTGGCCGCCCGGCGCGGGTCGGGAGCGCGGACGGAGACCAGCCGGAGGTGCCGGTCGCCGTCCTGGACGGCGGCGGCGGAGATCCGGCCTGCGACCACCTCGGCCACGAGGCTGTCGTCGAGGGACAGCGGCTCCCCGGCGAGCAGGGTTCCGTCGGTGTCCTGGAGGCAGACCGTCGCCTGCACCGCGCGGGCGAGCCAGCCGACGACCCGGCGCGGGTCGCGGGCGCCGGGGCGCAGATGGTCGAGGAGCTGCGTGGCCCAGGTGTCGCCGTGCGGTGTCGGGTGGTGCGGGCCCTCGCCTTCCCGGCCTGCCATCTCGCCCTGCTCCTCGTCCCTAGCGTCGACCTCGGCCTACGGACGTTACCGGACGAACCTGGGCCGGTCCCGACCGCCGGGTACAGCTCCGCCGACGGCCCTCGGGGGAAGGGCCGCCGGCGGAGTACGCCTCACCCGGGGCCGGGGGGTGGGCCCTCGGGCGGCTGTAGGGCGGGTGCCCGAAAATCCGGCGGGTATGCACACTGATCCGGAAGACGCGAGCCCGTACGGATCGGCGACCTTCGTCGGACTCGGGGCGAAGCGGACCTCGGCGGCGGAAGATACCTGCCTCGGTGGACTTGCGACCCCCGGTGGCTGCCGGCTACGAACAGGCACTCCGAACAGACAGAGGACGCGGGTGACCACGACGGAGGTGTGCACCCTGGTTCCTCAACGCGTTCCCGCTGCCCTCCACGACCGCCTTGCCGCGCGTCGGGCACGCCGTCGCAGACCGGGGCGACCCCCATGGCCACGGCCTCCCCGGCCGCCGTGAGCTGCCCGGCCGTCGCCGTGGGCACACCCGCTCCGGTCAGCTCGGGGCCAAGCGCCGCGCCGCCCCGGGGCCGTACCCGTCCCGCCGAGTCCGTGCGGCCGTCCGGGCCCGTACGGCATAAGCTCTGCGGATGGCGAAGTACTTCGACGTGCACCCCGACAACCCGCAGCCGCGCAGCATCTCCCAGATCGCCGACGCGGTGCGCTCGGGGTCACTCATCGCATATCCGACCGACTCCTGCTACGCGCTCGGCTGCCAGCTCGGCAGCCGGGACGGCATCGACCGGATCCGCGGCATCCGACGCCTGGACGACCGGCACCACTTCACCCTGATGTGCCGCGACTTCGCCCAGCTCGGCCAGTTCGTGCGCGTCGACAACGACGTGTTCCGGGCCGTGAAGGCGTCGACCCCCGGCAGCTACACCTTCATCCTCCCGGCGACCCGGGAGGTGCCGCGCAAGCTGCTGCATCCGAAGAAGAAGACCGTCGGCGTCCGTATCCCCGACCATGTGGTCACCCAGGCGCTGCTGGCAGAGCTGGGCGAACCGCTGCTGTCCAGCACGCTGCTGCTGCCGGACGAGAAGGAGCCGCTGACCCAGGGCTGGGAGATCAAGGACCGGCTCGACCACCAGGTGGACGCGGTGGTCGACTCCGGGGACTGCGGCACCGAGCCGACCACCGTCATCGACTTCTCCGACGGCGAGGCGCAGATCGTCCGCCGGGGCGCGGGAGACACCTCGCGCTTCGAGTGACGACGGAGTCCCCGGGCAATCGTCCTCTCACCTTCGCGTGCCACGATGATCGGGACATGCCGCGCCGGGCCCCCGACCCGACGCCGACTCCACAGAGAGGCACTGCGCCATGACCGCCGTACAGGGAACCGACGTGGACATCACCACCGAGGACGGCGTCGCCGACGCCTACCTGGCCCACCCCGCCGACGGGCTCCCCCACCCGGGCGTGCTCTTCTACCAGGACGCCTACGGCATCCGCCCGCACCTGAAGTCGATGGCGGACCGGCTCGCCGATGCGGGCTACACGGTTCTGGTCCCGAACGTCTTCTACCGCAGCGGCAGGACCCCGGTCATCGAACTGCCCGAGTTCATCGACCCGGCCGCGGACCCGACGCTCTGGCAGCGGATCGGCCCGATCATGCAGGCGCTGACGCCCGAGTTCAGCGACCGGGACTCGGCCGCCTACCTGGACTGGTTCGCCGAGAGCCCGCAGGTGACCGACGGGCCGGTGGCGATCACCGGCTACTGCATGGGCGCCCGGCTGGCCGTGCGGACCGCCGCCGTGTTCCCGGACCGGGTCGCGGCCGTGGGCGGTTTCCACGGCGGCCGGCTGGTCACCGAGGACGCGGACAGCCCGCACCTGCTGGCCGACCGGATCACGGCGGAGCTGTACTTCGGCTTCGCGGACCAGGACCACTCGATGACCGAGGAGCAGATCCGCACCTTCGAGGAGGCGCTCACCGCCGCCGGAGTCCGCAACACCTGCGAGATCTACCCGGGCGCCGCGCACGGCTACACCCAGGCCGACACCCCGGCATACTCCGCCGAGGCCGCCGAGCGCCACTGGGACGCACTGCTCGGTCTGCTGAAGCGCACCTTCTGATCGGAGCGGTACAGCGGGGCCCGTCGGCCGACGGGCCCCGATTCCGTCCGACTCATTGACATGCACTCGCCCCACCGCCACCCTGAGAGCGCTCTCAGACTGGTACGGACCAATGTCCGTACGACCCCGACCCCCACACGGAGGTGGAGAGTGCGCACAGGACTCGCACGCCGGACGCTGCCCCTGGCGGCCGCGGCGGCGCTGATCGGCGGGGTGCTCACCCTGGGCACCCCGCAGCCGGCCGGCGCGGCGGTGCCGGACACGATCCCGCTGAAGATCACCAACAACTCCGGCCGCGGCGACCAGGTGTACATCTACGACCTCGGCACCCAGCTCTCCACCGGACAGCAGGGCTGGGCCGACGCGAACGGCACCTTCCACGCCTGGCCCGCCGGCGGCACCCCGCCGACCCCCGCACCGGACGCCTC
This sequence comes from Streptomyces sp. NPDC096040, assembly GCF_040303265.1. Lineage (NCBI taxonomy): Bacteria > Bacillati > Actinomycetota > Actinomycetes > Kitasatosporales > Streptomycetaceae > Streptomyces > Streptomyces sp. NPDC096040. The sequence continues at coordinate 37,161 of NZ_JBEOTA010000038.1, read as the reverse complement.
GATAACGGGCCCGGCGGCAGGGCAGTCGACGACGATCCGGATCCCGAAGTTCTCCGGCCGGATCTACTTCTCCTACGGCCAGAAGCTCGACTTCAGACTGACCACGGGCGGTCTGGTGCAGCCCGCCGTGCAGAACCCGAGCGACCCCAACCGCAACATCCTCTTCAACTGGTCCGAGTACACGCTCAACGACTCGGGTCTGTGGATCAACAGCACCCAGGTCGACATGTTCTCGGCGCCGTACGCGGTCGGGGTGCAGCGCTCCGACGGCACCGTGAGCACGACAGGGCATCTCAAGTCCGGTGGCTACAGCGGCTTCTTCAACGCCCTGCGCGGACAGTCGGGCGGCTGGGCGAACCTGGTCCAGACCCGATCCGACGGCACCGTCCTCCGCGCGCTCTCCCCGCTGTACGGGGTGGAGACCGGGGCGCTGCCCGCGAGCGTCCTGGACGACTACGTCAACCGCGTCTGGACGAAGTACACGACGACGACCCTGACCGTCACACCGTTCACGGACCAGCCGAACACCAAGTACTTCGGCCGGGTGTCGGGCAACGTCATGAACTTCACCAACTCCGCCGGGGCGGTGGTGACCAGCTTCCAGAAGCCGGACGCGGGCAGCGTCTTCGGCTGTCACAACCTGCTCGACGCGCCCAACGACCAGGTGCGCGGCCCGATCTCGCGCACCCTGTGCGCGGGCTTCAACCGGTCCACGCTGCTGACGAGTGCGAACCAGCCGGACACCAACCCGGCCGACTTCTACAAGGACGCGGTGACCAACCAGTACGCGCGTTCCGTCCACGCCCAGATGGCCGACGGCAAGGCGTACGCCTTCGCCTTCGACGACGTGGGCAACCAGGAGTCACTGGTCAACGACGGCAGTCCGCAGCAGGCGTATCTCACGCTGGACCCGCTGAGCTGACACAGTCGAGTGTCCCGCACCCGGCCTCCGGGTGCGGGACACTCGGCTTCCGGGCTCAGGAGGACGGCGTGCGCACCATGAACACGTCCACCGGATCCTCGGTCTCGACGGTGAATCCGTGCCGCTCGTACAGCCGTTGGGCCGCGCTGCCCCGCAGGACGTTCAGCCGGACCCGGACGCCGTTACGGTCGCACCGCTCCAGCAGCTCGTGCAGCACGCCCGAACCGACGCCGGCGCCCTGGACGTCCGGGGCCAGATAGAAGTGCTCCAGCCAGTGGGCGTCGGCGGTCGGCCGCAGCGCGACACAGCCGGCGAAGGCGCCGCCCACCTCGATCACCCAGGTGTGGGCCGCGTCGAACCCGTCGCGCAGCCGCTGCCGGACGCGACACGGGTCGTACCGCCCGAGCCGTTCCAGATCGTCCCGCAGCACGACGGCCCGCAGCTCGGCCACCGCTTCGACGTCAGCCGGCGACGCCGGCCGTATCTCCCAGTCCCCCATGACCGGCCAGGCTAGCCCGTGACCCGAGCCCCGACAGGCTGACCGTTTTATCCGGTTTATTCTGATGTGGTAAGGAGGCGCAGCCCCTGCGGCCCAGCCCGGTCGTCGGCAGCTCCCACCCCCACGGAAGGGGCTCACCATGCGGGTCTTCATCGTCGGCACAGGCAACATGGCGGGCGGTATCGCCACCCGGGCCCTGGCGGGTGGGCACACCGTCCGGCTGGTCGGCACCGACCCGGCAAAGGCGGCCACGCTCGCCGACGCCCTGGGCAAGCGGATGCCGGGCGCCGATGTGGCACCCGCCGTGCCGGACGCGGTGGGGGCGGCGGACGTGGTGGTGCTGGCCGTACCGTTCGACGCGGCCAAGCAGGTCGTGGTCGAGTACGGGGACCACCTGGTCGGGAAAACCGTCGTCGACATCTCCAACCCGGTGGACTTCGCCACCTTCGACACACTCACGGTGCCCGCGGACAGCTCCGGCGCCGAGCAGATCGCGGAGGCCGCCGTACCGGGCACCCGGGTGGTGAAGGCCTTCAACACCACGTTCGCGGGCTCGCTGGTCGCGGGCGAGGTCGGCGGGCTGCCGCTGGACGTGTTCATCGCGGGCGACGACCCGGCGGCCCGCGACCAGGTGGCCGAACTCGCCTCCTCCGGCGGGCTCAACCCGGTGGTCGTCGGTGGACTGCGCCACGCCCGCGAGCTGGAGGGCATCCAGTTGCTGCACATGGCCCTGCAGACGCGCCCCGAGGGGCACGGCTGGATGAGCGCGATCAAGATCGTCACACCCTGAGCCACTTCTGTGCCCGGACCGAAAACGGCCCGTGGAGAAGCTGTGCCGACTCGTGGTGCCCAGAGGTAACTGAAGTCCCGGTGAACGCCGGGGCGCACGCCCCCGGCGCGTAGTACCTTCCCCACAACAGCCGTGGCTCTGGGGGGAGTTTCACTTATGCACGGCACGACAAGCGGGTTCCACTACGGTGCGGTCACTCCGGTGGCGGCCTATCTGATGGCCTGTCTGGGCGCAGCCCTGGGGCTGCGCTGCATCGTCCGGTCGCTCTACCACAACGGGCAGTCCTGGAAGCCCGGTTGGCTCGCGCTGGGGGCGGCCTCGATCGGCTGCGGCATCTGGACGATGCACTTCATCGCGATGATCGGCTTCCATGTCCAGGAGACCACCATCCGCTACGACGTGGCCCTGACCCTGCTCAGTCTGGCGGTGGCGATCCTGGTGGTCGGCATCGGTGTCTTCGCGGTCGGCTACCGGGGCGCGACCGCCGGAACGCTCTGGACGGCGGGCGTCATCACGGGTCTCGGCGTGGCGGCCATGCACTACCTGGGCATGGCCGCGCTCCGCCTTGACGGAACGATTCACTACGACCGGCTCACGGTCGCCCTCTCGGTACTGATCGCGATCGCGGCGGCGACGGCCGCGCTCTGGGCCGCCGTGTCGGTCCGGGGCTTCACGGCGAGCCTCGGCGCCAGCCTGGTGATGGGTCTTGCGGTATCCGGCATGCACTACACCGCCATGGCGGCCGTGAGCGTCGACGTACACCCGGCGTCCGCCACCTCGTGGTCGAGCGCCTCACCGACCTCGCTGCTGCTGCCCATGCTGCTGGGCCCGGCCGTCTTCCTGCTGCTGGCCGGGGTGGTGGTGATGTTCGACCCGCTGCTGGTCCTGGGCGAAGGCGACTGGAACCGGCAGGCGGCCGGGAAGGACGACGGGGCGTCGGCGCCGCCACCAACGGCGCGCTCGCGGCCACCGGGCCCGCGCGACGGGGGCGCACCCGGGAACCGACACGGCCGTCCGGCACGCCCGGCGCCCGGCGGCGCGGCCCAGCCCGGCACGGCGACGCGCACCGCACCCGCCGGCCCGGACCGGTACGGCGCCCCGGGCCGCCCGGCGCCCGGCGGCACCGGCCGGTACGGCACCCCGACCCGCCCCGAGAACCCGTACGGCGCCCCCTCGAACCCCTACGAGTGGTGACCGCCCCGAAGGACGCCAACCCCCTCGCGTCACCCGCTCGTTGATCGTTGCTACGGTGCCCGCGTGTCTGACTCCTCACGCGAAACCGCAGAAGGCGCCGGCTGGGGCGATGCCGAGCGCGGCGCCTATCGCCAGTTGATGCCTGGCCATGTCGAGAAGCTGTTCTGGTTCAACCCCAGGACCATGTGGGCCGCCCGCAACGGGGTGCTGGCGTCCTGGTTCGGCGACCCGACCGGCCGTACCCGCAGCCGCTGGGTGGCCCAGCGGGCGGCCGCCGGAGCAGCGGCCGACAAGGTGATCCGGCGTGCTGAGGCCGAACGGTTCTCGTTCATGGTCATCGGTGACACCGGTGAGGGCGACGACTCCCAGTACGCCGTCGTGCCCGGCTTTCTGAAGGTGAGTCAGGACACCGACTTCGCGGTGATCGCGAGCGACGTGATCTATCCGGTCGGCGCCACCGACGACTACGGCACCAAGTTCTTCCGCCCCTACCAGGACTATCCGGCGCCGATATACGCGATACCCGGCAACCACGACTGGTACGAGGACCTCGGTGCGTTCATGCGGGTCTTCTGCGAGGACGCCCCGCCGCTGCCGCCCGATCCGAAACCCCGTCCCCTCTCCCGCGCCTGGTGGCGCACCCTGCTGTGGCACCGGCCGAGCCCGGCGGACGAGCAACTCCTGGCCGAGGCACGGAAGTTGCGGTCGGCGCAGGAGCAGACCGCCGTACAGCCCGGCCCCTACTGGGCCATCGACGCCGGCCCGGTGCGGATCGTCGGCATCGACACCGGTCTGCTCGGCACGGTCGACGCCGAACAGGGCGCCTGGCTGCGGGAGGTGTCGCGGGGTCCGCGCCCGAAGATCCTGGTGACCGGCTCGCCGCTGTACGTGGACGGCGCGCACCATCCATGCCCGATCGACGGCGGTGGCACCGTCGACGACATCGTCCGCGACCCGGCCCACCACTATGTGGCGGCGATCGGCGGCGACATCCACAACTACCAGCGCTACCCGGTCGACGTGGCCGGCCGCACCATCCAGTACGTGGTCGCGGGCGGCGGCGGTGCCTTCATGCACGCCACCCACACCATCCCCCGGATCTCCGTCGCGAACGTCACCGAGGACGACTTCCGCTGCTACCCGCTGCGCGGCGACTCCCTGGCCTTCTACAGCCGGCTGTACGGCCGCCGGCTGCGCATGCCCCGCTTCTTCACGCTCACCGCGGCGGAGGCCACGGCCGTGATCGCCGAACGCCTCGGCATCGAGCCCGGACGCGCCCCCGGCCCGGGCACCCGGGTCACCCGCCGCACCCGGCTGGTCGCGAGCCTGCTCGGCGCCGGCGGCCGCCCGGACCGCACCTCCCACTTCCGGCTGCCGGTGAAGAAGATCTACACCCAGCTGTTCTCCCCCGGCTCGGCCACCTACAGCCCGCCCTTCTTCAAGTGCTTCCTGCGCCTCGACGTGAGCCCGGAGGCGGTGCGGCTGCGCTGTTTCGCCGCGACCGGGAACCGTGTGCAGGAGCTGGATCCACCGGTCGAGGACGAGATCACCATCCCGCTCGTCTGATCACACTCCCGCAATGTTCGGGTGCCACAATCGGGGCAGAACTGACGTACGACCGCTGGAGGACCCGTGCCGTCCACCCCCCGCCCGCTGCGCAGACTGGGCTTCCTCACCATCGGCCTGTTCGACGGGGCGGATCCGGGCAAGGGGCACGAGTCCACGCTGGAGATCATCGAGCTGGGCGAGCGGCTGGGCTTCGACAGCGCATGGGTGCGCCACCGGCATCTCCAGTACGGCATTTCGTCCCCGGTGGCCGTCCTAGCGGCGGCCTCGCAGCGCACCAGCCGTATCGAACTGGGCACCGCGGTGATCCCGCTGGGCTGGGAGAACCCGCTACGGCTCGCCGAGGACCTGGCGACCGTCGACATCCTGTCCGGCGGCCGTCTCAACCCCGGCGTGAGCGTGGGCCCGCCCATGCACTACGAGCAGGTCAAGGAGGCCCTCTACCCGGACACGGCCGACACGGAGGACTTCAGCTACGAGCGGGTGCGGCGGCTGCTGGACTTCGTGCGGGGCAAGCCGGCCACCGACTTCAGCGGGGTCGAGGGATTCGAAGTGTTCTCCGACGTGGTCCAGCCGCACTCCCCCGGGCTCGGGCGGCGGCTCTGGTACGGCGGCGGCAGCGTCGGCTCCGCGCGCTGGGCGGGCGAGCACGGCATGAACTTCCTGACCAGCAGTGTCGTAAAGCCCGAGGGGCCGGACGGCCCCCACGACTTCGCGGAGATCCAGCTGTCGCACATCCGTGAGTTCCGCGCCCATCACCCGGACGGTGACGCGGCCCGGGTCTCGCAGGGGCTGGTCGTCATCCCCACCGACTCCGCCACGCCCGAGCAGCGCGCCAAGTACGAGGCGTACGCGGCCAAGCGGCTACCCCGCACCGCGGCCCCGCAGGGCCCTGCGCGGCTACTGTTCGCGCCGGACCTGGTGGGCACCTCGGCGCAGATCGCCGAACAACTGCACGCGCACGCCGCGTTCCGGGAGGTCGACGAGGTGGCGTTCGCGCTGCCGTTCACGTTCGAGCACGAGGACTATGTGCAGATCCTCACCGACATGGCGACCCGTCTGGGCCCGGCACTGGGCCGGCAGCCGGGCCTCTGAGTCACCAGCGGCCGGCGTCCGTGCCGGTCACCGGCTCCGACGGCCTGCCGTCCACGCCGACCGGCACCTCGCCGTGCAGCATCACCCGGTGCATGACCCGGGGGAAGCCGAGGTGGGCGTTGTCGCTGGGCGCGAGATGGATGGTGGCCCGGTTGTCCCAGAAGGCGACGCTGCCGGGCTCCCAGCGGAAGCGGACCGTGTACTCGGTGCGTACCGCCTGTTCGAGCAGCATCTCCAGGAGTGCGGCGCTCTCCGGGCGGGAGACGTCGGTGATCTGTTCGACGTAGTAGCCGTTGACGTACAGCACCCGCTCGCCGGTCTCCGGGTGGACGCGCACCAGCGGGTGCACCGAGGCGACCTGATGGTCGAGGAGATGGCGCAGATAGAAGTCGTCGCCGGGCCGGGGCTGGTAGCCGACGCCCAGGCGGTGCTCGGCGCGCAGTCCGTCGACGAAGGCGCGCACGGGTGCGGAGAGTCCGGCGTAGGCGGCGGCCAGGTTGGCCCAGGTGGTGTCGCCGCCGTACGGCGGGACGGTCTCGGCCCGCAGGATGGTCGCGGCGGGCGGGTCGATCCGGGCGCCGTGGTCGCAGTGCCAGCCGCGCAGCAGGGTGTGCCGGCGCCGCTGGAGCCACTCCTCGTGCTCCATCCCGAACCGTCCGCCAAGCTCCAGCCGGTCGGCGGTGGTCTCCACCTCCGGGAAGCCGGCGGGCGAGGCGCTGCCCCGCCTGCCCAGCACGACCGGCTCACCGAACCGCCGGGCGAAGGCGACATGCCCGGCGTGGTCCAGCCGCTGCCCGCGGAAGAAGACCACCTTCCAGCGCAGCACCGCCTCGCGGATCAGCGCGACCACGGCGTCGTCGAGGTCCGCGCCGAGGTCGACGCCGGTGATCTCGGCCCCGATGTGCCCGGCGACGGGTTTCACCTCGGCCCCCGCGACGCGCTCCGCCTGCTCCGCCGTGCCCCTGTCCGTCGTCATGCGTGCTCCGATGCTCGCCGGTACCGCTCTCTTCGAAGATCGTGACAGCCCGGCGCGCTCGGCAAAAGACGTGACCGGACGCGTCTGCCCCGCTTGATCGCCACTCCCCCCGTCCGTGAGGGTGGAGGAGGACAACGTCGAGGGAAGGTCTCATCGTGATCAGTATTCCGACGTACTCACTCAACGACGGTTCTGCGATCCCCGCCATCGGCCTGGGTACCTGGCCGATGGACGACACGCAGGCCGAGCAGGCCGTTCGCCGTGCGCTCCAGACGGGCTACCGGCTCGTGGACACGGCGGTGAACTACCGCAACGAGACCGGTGCCGGCCGGGGTGTCGCGAGCAGCGGCGTCCCCCGTGAGGAGGTGGTGGTGACGACGAAGCTACCGGGCCGGCACCACGGTCACGAGGAGACCCTCGCCTCCTTCGAGGAGTCCCGGCAGCGGCTGGGCGTGGAGTACGTGGACCTGTATCTGATCCACTGGCCCAACCCCCGGGTCGGCAAGTACGTCGACTCGTGGAAGGCGATGATCAAGCTGCGCGAGGAGGGTCTCGTCCGCTCGATCGGCGTCTCCAACTTCACCGAGGAGCACCTCACCCGGCTGGAGAAGGAGACCGGGGTGCTGCCGTCGGTGAACCAGGTGGAGCTGCATCCGCTGTTCCCGCAGGAGGAGCTGCGCGCCTTCCACGCCGAGAAGGGCATCGTCACCGAGAGCTGGAGCCCGCTCGGCCGGGGCAGCCTGCTGCTCGAGGACCCGGCCGTCGTCGGCGTGGCGGAGGCGCTCGGGGTGACGCCCGCGCAGGTGATCCTGCGCTGGCACGTCCAGCTCGGTGCCGTGGCCATCCCGAAGTCGGCGGATGCCGAGCGGCAGCGGGCGAACCTGGACGTCTTCGGGTTCCGGCTGAGTGAGGCCCAGATGGCCGCCATCTCGGACCGGCCCCACGAAAGGCTCGGCGGTGACCCGGACAGCCACGAGGAGTTCTGAGCGGCTACTCCTCCCTGCGCTCCCGGGGACGTGCCTGGGGGCGTTCGTGGGGAGTCTCCCGCTCCGCCCCGGTCGCGGTGAGGCTCCCGAGGATGTCCAGCAGCTCGGCGTCGCGGCTGCCGGGCTCGGCGTGGCAGACGACCAGGGTGAGTCCGTCGGTGCCGTCCACGGACAGTTTGTTCGAGTGCAGCTTCAGTTCGCCGACCAGTGGGTGGGTCAGATGGCTCACCCGGCCGCGCCGGGGACTTACCTCGTGCCGGGCCCTCAGGGTGCGGAACCGCTCGCTGCGCAGGGAGAGGTCACCGACCAGGTCGCGCAGCCTCGGGTCATCGGTGTCCGGTCCGGCGTACGCGCGCAGGGCGGCCACACCTCCCTCGGTGAGCCCTCCCAGTCGCCGCGCAACGCCCGCTCGGCCGGGTCGAGGAAGACGGCCCGCATCAGGTTGACGCCGGGCGTGTAGTTCGGGGACAGGGCGGTGCACAGCGCGTTGGCGGCCAGGCAGTCGGTGTAGCGGTTCTGGACATGGGCGGGGTTGCGGGTCCAGCCGTCGATCAGCTGGAGGATGCTCGCGGGCACCTGCTCGGGCTGGAGCGGAGCCCGGGTGCGCCGGGCACGCCGTACGTCGGCGGGGCGGTCCTGGGTCAGGGCGACGAGGTACGCGGTGGCGTCGGGGTCCAGGCCCAGCACCCGGGCGAGGGCTTCCAGGCTCGGCGCCTCGGCAGCAGGTCGCGCTGGCCTGGCTGCTCCAGCGCTCCCCGAACATCGCGCTGATCCCGGGCACCTCCTCGCCGGAGCACCTACGGGAGAACATCGCGGCCGCCTCCCTGGTGCTGCCCCGAGGACGCGATCACCGAACTGGACGGGATCGGGCAGCAGACCGCGGGCTGATCGGGAGCGACGGAGCCGGGTACTCGGGGCGCACCTCCGACGAAGGGAGCCGTGGTGGGTGGCGACGAGCGGCTGCGTAGGTACCGTGACAAGCGTGACTTCGGGCGGACCCGGGAGCCGGCCGGGCAGTCGGGTCCGGGCGGCGAGCGGCCCCGGTTCGTGGTGCAGATCCATGACGCGCGCCGGATGCACTTCGACTTCCGGTTGCAGGTCGACGGGGTCCTGAAGTCCTGGTCGATCCCCAAGGGCCCGTCGGCCGACCCGGGGGACAAGCGGCTGGCCGTGCCCACCGAGGACCATCCGCTGGAGTACGAGGACTTCGAGGGCGTCATCCCGAAGGGCGAGTACGGCGGCGGCACGGTGATCGTCTGGGACCACGGCTGGTACGAGCCGCTCAGTCACGACCGCAAGGGCCGGCCGGTCGGCTTCGAGGAGTCGCTGGAGCAGGGGCACGCCACGTTCCGGCTGCACGGCTCCAAGCTGCACGGCGAGTACGCCCTGACCCGCTTCCGGGGCAGCGACGGCGACGACGCCTGGCTGCTGGTGAAGAAGGGGGCCGCACGGTCGGGCGGCCACGGCACGCCCGATCCCCGCCGGGCCCGCTCGGTGACCTCCGGCCGCACCCTCGCCCAGGTCGCGGCGGACGCGGGCGAAGGGTGACGGGCGGTGCCCGGCCCGTCGGACGACGACCGGCTCCCTCCGGCCCCGCCGGGTGTGGAACTGGCCGCCCACCCCATGCTCGCCACCCTCAGTGACCGCCGTGAGTTCGGCGACGGGTGGGTCTTCGAACGGAAGCTGGACGGGGTCCGGATGCTGGTGGTGCGGGAGGGCGGCCGGACCCGGCTGTTGTCCCGCACGGGTCAGCGGCTCGACGACACCTTCCCGGAGGTCGGAGCGGCGCTCACCGCGCAGGAGTCGGGTGACTTCACCGTGGACGGGGAGATCGTGGCCTTCTCCCGCGGCCGCACCGACTTCTCCCGGCTGCAGCAGCGGCTGGGGCTGACCCGGCAGCGGGACATCGAGGCGACCGGGGTCTCGGTGACGTACTACGTCTTCGATCTGCTCCGCCTGGAGGGCCGCGACACCCGTCGACTGCCGTTGCGGGCGCGGAAGTCGCTGCTGCGGCGGGCGCTCGCCTACCGCTCGCCGCTGCGTTTCACACCCCACCGCAACGCGGGTGGTGCCGAGTTGCTCGCCGACGCGTGCGCCCGCGGCTGGGAGGGACTGATCGCCAAGCGGGCCGACGGGCCGTATGTGCCGCGGCGGTCCACCGACTGGCTGAAGCTGAAGTGCTCGCAGGAGCAGGAGTTCGTCGTCGGCGGGTTCACCGAACCGGCGCGCAGCCGTGTGGGGCTTGGCGCGCTGCTGCTCGGCTACTACGAGCAGGGGCGGCTGCGGTACGCAGGCAAGGTGGGCACCGGGTTCGACCGGCGGACCCTGCTGGCGCTGCGTGAGCGGCTCGACGAACTGGCCGTGCGGGGCTCGCCGTTCGACGGGCCGGTGCGGGCGGACCGGGTGCACTGGACAGAGCCGGAGCTCGTCGCGCAGATCGCGTTCACCGAGTGGACGAGGGACGGGATGCTGCGGCATCCGCGGTTCCTCGGGCTGCGGACGGACAAGGATCCCCGGGAGGTGGTCCGGGAGCGGGCGGCCGGATGACCGCGGGCGTTGCCCCGGTCCACCGGGATTTGCGGCGTTCCCGCCCCGGCCGGCCCACTGGGGGCCTATGTTCACGGAGGTACTCGATCTTCGGCTCAGGAGGCCCTCCGTATGCGCACCGCGCTCCGTACCGCCCTGGCCGGGGCGGTCGCCGCCGGCACTCTGCTGACCTGCGGCACCGCCTACGCCACCCCCGCCGGGCCCGGTGTGACCGGCCGGCTGATCAGCCAGACCACCGTCGGCGGCACGGACTACGTCCTGCGGGAGATCACCGTCCCGCCCGGCCAGAGCACCGGCTGGCACTTCCACGACGGCCCGGTCTACGGATACGTCCAGAAGGGCACGCTGAGCCACTTCCACTCGGACTGCGAGGGGGACGGCGTCTACCGGCAGGGCGGCACGGTGTACGAGCCAGGCGGTCCTGGCGATGTGCATCTGGGTGCCAACCTGGGCGACACCGACCTGGTCCTGGACGTGCTGTACATCCTCCCGCACGGCTCGCCGTACTCCGAGTCGGTGCCCAACCCGGGCTGCGACTTCCAGTAGACCGGCCCCGCCGTCAGGCGTCGATGACCGGCAACGGCCCTTCGGGCAGCGGCTGTTCGGCCCAGATGGTCTTGCCGCTGCCGGTCTGCCGACTGCCCCAGCGCTGGGTGAGCTGGGCGACGAGGAGCAGGCCCCGGCCTCCCTCGTCGTAGGCGTGCGCGCGACGCAGATGCGGTGAGGTCGAACTCCCGTCGGAGACCTCGCAGATGAGCGCACGGTCGCGGATCAGGCGTAGCTGGATGGGCGGTTCGCCGTAGCGGATGGCGTTGGTGACGAGTTCGCTGACGACGAGTTCGGTGACGAAGGCGGCCTCGTCCAGGCCCCAGACGGCGAGGCGTTCGGTGGCCGCCTGCCGGAAGTGCGCGACCTCGGCCGGGTCGGGCGGGACGTCCCAGGTGGCGACCCGGTCGGCGCCGAGGGCGCGGGTTCGGACCAGCAGGAGGGCGACGTCGTCGGAGGGCTGTTCCGGCAGGACGGCCTTGAGCACGTTGTCGCTGAGGGCCTCCAGCGAGTCGGCGGGTGCGCTCAGCGCCCGGCACATCTCCTCGGTGGCGCGGTCCACGTCCCGGTCCCGGTCCTCGATCAGGCCGTCCGTGTAGAGGCCGACGACGGCTCCCTCGGGCAGGTCGAGCTCCACCGCCTCGAAGGGCAGCCCGCCGACGCCGAGCGGCGGCCCGGCGGTCATCGGGACCAGCTCGGCCTCGCCGCCGGGCAGTACGACGGCGGGTGCCGGATGCCCCGCGGCGGCGAGGGTGAGGCGGCGCGAGACCGGGTCGTAGACGGCGTACAGGCAGGTGGCGCCCAGTTCGGCGACCTCCTCGCCACAGCCGCCCGCGGCCAGGTGGGTCACCAGGTCGTCGAGGTGGGTGAGCAGCTCGTCGGGGGGCAGGTCGACGTCCGCGAGGGTGCGTACGGCCGTCCGCAGCCGGCCCATGGTGGCGGAGGAGCGGATGCCGTGGCCGACGACGTCGCCGACGACCAGGCCGACCCGGCTGCCGGAGAGCGGGATCACGTCGAACCAGTCGCCGCCGATGCCGGCCAGCGATCCGCAGGGCAGATAGCGGTGGGCCACCTCGAGGGCGGCCTGGCCGGGCAGACCGCTGGGCAGCAGGCTGTGCTGGAGGGCGAGAGCGGTGGAGCGCTCGCGGGCGAAGCGGCGGGCGTTGTCGATGCAGACGGCGGCGCGGCTGGCGAGTTCCTCGGCGAACACGGTGTCGTCGATGGCGTAGGCGTCGGGGTGGCGCATGCGCACGCCGACGGCGACGCCGAGCAGGACGCCCCGGGCCCGCAGGGGTACGGCGATCATGGAGTGGACGCCCCGACGGTATCTGCGGCCCTCGGGCGCACGGGCGTTGCGCTCCGCGACCCAGCGGCGGAACTCCGGCTCGCCGGACTGGCTGACCACCGCGTGCCCCTCCCGCAGTGCCCGGGCCGGCGGCGACGACGCCAGGTACACCTCCGTCTCACCCAGCCGTACGGCCGCCTCGGGGGTCCCCTCGGTCGCCGAGCCGTGGGCGACGCGGCGCAGCACGATGTCACCCTCCGGGACGGTGGGCAGTTCCTCCGCGCCGAGGACCCAGTCGAGCAGGTCGACGCTGGCGAAGTCGGCGTAGCGCGGCACGATGAGTTCGACGACCTCTTCTGCGGTGCGCACCACGTCCAGGGTGGTGCCGATGGAGGTGGCCGCCTCGTTGAGGAGGGCGAGCCGCAGCCGGGCCAGGTACTGCGGGGTGCTGTCGAAGGCGGCGAGGGCGACGGCGGTCAGCTCGCCGTCGGGGTCACGCAGGGGCCACATCTCGATGCTCCAGGCGTGCTCCCGGCTGAGGGCCGGGGCGCCGGTGAAGGTCTCGTAACGGGCGGGCCGGCCGGTCCGGACGACCTGGCGCAGATGGCTCAGGAAGCCCTGGCTGTGCGGGGTGTCCTCGACGGTGTCCAGGAAGAAGCGGCCGCGCAGGGCCTCCTCGGGGACGCCCATGACCTGGCCGGCCTCGTCGTTGACGCGGAGGTAGCGCTGGTGGACGTCGAAGACCGACATGGACATGGAGGCCTGCTGGAAGGCCTGTCCGGCCAGGGTGGGGTCGGGCTGTGAGGGCGGGTCGGCGGTGAGGACGTATCCGGTGGTCTCGCCGTCGGGGCCGAGGACCGGGCAGGCGGTCAGGGCGATCTCCAGTCGGCGTCCGTCGGCGTGGCGCAGGGCGACGGTCCCGGAGCGGGCGGCGAGCGCTGCCGGGGGGACCGGCTCGGCGAGCAGGTCGGCGGCGGGCCGGCCCACGACCTGCTCCGCCGGGCGTCCGGTGAGCACCCGCGCGCCTTCGCTCCACCCCGTCACCCTGCCCAGGGCATCGATGATCGCCGCGGCTGCGACACGCTCCATACGCCCCAGGATGGGACCTGTGCCCCACTGCATCAAGCGCGGGGACGGGCCGTCTCAGCCCTGATGACCGCGCAGTGCTGCGAGCGCCCGGTCGGCGTGCGTGTTCATGCGCAGCTCGCTGCGGACGACTTCCACGACCGTGCGGTCCTGGGCGATGACGAAGGTCGCGCGCTTGGTGGGGGCCAGTGCGATGCCGCGCTTGACGCCGAACCGCTCGCGAACCGTGCCGTCGCTGTCGGAGAGCAGCGGCATGCCGAGCGTGTGCTTGCCGGAGAACTCCTGCTGGCGCTCGACGCTGTCCCCGCTGATCCCGACCGGCCTGGCGCCGGCGGCGGCGAACTCGGCTGCCAGGTCCCGGAAGTGGCAGGCCTCGGTGGTGCAGCCGGGAGACAGCGCGGCCGGGTAGAAGAAGAGGACGACCGGCCCGTCGGCCAGCAGTTCCGTGAGTGTCCGCGTCGTGCCGGTCTCGTCCGGCAGCGCGAAGTCCTCGACCTTGCTCCCGACCTCGACGGTTCCCGCCATCTATCGGCCCTCCTCGTTGTGTGCGACACCGCGCGCCCACAGCACCAGGGGGACCTGGAGCGGCAGGCGGACGAGGGCCGCGGTCCTGAGCGGCTCGGGCCGCTTTCGCCAGTCGACGGCCATCTGCACGTTGGCCGGGAACACGCCGACGAAGAAGGCGGCGGCCGCCCGGGCCGCCACCCTGCGGGTGCCCGGCAGGGCGATCCCGGCGGCCAGCGCGAGTTCCACGGCCCCGCTGCCGTACGTCCAGGCCCGGGGCGAGCCCGGCAGTGCTTTCGGGATCGTAGCGTCGAACGACTTCGGCGCCGCGAAGTGCGCCACTGCGGCGGTGGCCAGCAGCCCCGCCAGCAGCAGGGGTGAACGTTCGGACCGGGACACGGCGCCTCCTCTGACGGCCTGCCGCAGGACACTACCGGGCGGTACCGGCCCGCTCGCCGTCAGGGTCTGTGCTGGGTCGTCCGCACAGGCCGGCGGCTCACACGGTCCGGCCCGAGGGCACCGTCTCGCCGGACTCCGGGCCGGGCTCGTCCTCGACCGCGTACGTCAGAAAGTCGTCGACCATGCGGTGAAAAAGCGTGGCCAGCTGCCGCAGCTCCGCCGGCTTCCACTCGCCCAGGGCCAGCTGCATCCCGCGCGCCCCGGCGTCCCGGACCCGGTCGACGGCCTCCCGTCCGGCGTCGGTGAGCTCGATCCGCTGGGCGCGGCGATCGTCGGGATCGGGGACCCGGGTGACATAGCCCGACCTCTGGAGCTGCTGCACCGTCCGCGTCACATGGGACGCCTCGACTCCGAGCCGCTGCGCGAGCTCCCCCGGGCGCAGCGGCTGGGAGTCGGCGACCTGGCGCAGCAGGGCCACCGCGGCGCGGTCCAGCGGGACACCGGCGAGGGCCATCAGCCGCTCGTGCTGCCGGGCCCGGGTGCTCAGATAGGTGATGCGCGTCAGCGCACGCTCGATCTCGATGACCTCCGGCGTGGCGGCGGGGACGGCTGGCAGGGGTTCTGTGGGCATACCAGCCAGTTTACCATATCGTTGCGTAACTCAAGTAAGTTACTGCGTGGGTTTACGCACCCTACTGCACAGCGCGTACCGACCGGGCCCGCGCGGTCATGTTCCATGACGCCTTCAGCGGGCCCGTCTCCTCGGCCACCGCCGCACTGCGCTCCCCCGCATAGAACACCCCGTCGGCACCGTCCGCGGCCGGAAGGCCCTTCAGGGTGCCGAGTGTGTCGTCCACCGCGCCGACGAAGGCCTCGGGGTCGCCGAAGGCCGCCGGATCGAGGGCGATGAGCAGGGCGTTCTGCCGGTGCCTGCGGTCGCCCGCGTGGAAGGAGAAGACCGGCGCCCCGACCAGCACGCTGGTCAGGAGTTCGAAGGCCAGGGACGTACCGGACCCCTTCGCGCCGCCCAGCGGCAGCGGCACGACCGCCTCTTCCGGGTCGGTCGTCGGGGTGCCGTCCTCCGTCGCGGCCGCGCCCTCGGGCAGCGGGGTTCCGCTCGCCCTGGCCTGGCGGATCTTGCGAAAACTGCACGCCAGGGGGCGCCCGTCGGCGGGCTCGCGGCCTGACGTCGGTCGGCGTAGAACGTCGTAGCGGAGAGGAACCCCCGGATGACCACCATCATCAAGGCCGCGTCCGTACCCCTGCTCGACCGGGGCGGTGCGGTCCTGTCGACACCGCTGATCACCACGCCGTCGGCGGGCGGGGAGAACCTGATCACGAGCGGGATGTGTCTATCCGGTCGGCTCCGGCGCGCCGTTGCACTCGCACAACTGCGACGAGCACGTGACCGTCCTCGAGGGTGAGGCGGAGGTCTGGGTGGACGTCGAGGTGACCCGGCTGGAGCGGTTCGACACCACCCACATCCCGTCCCCCGTCCCCCACCTGTTCCGCAACCTCGGCGACACCCCGCTGCGGATCCTGTGGGTGTACTCGTCGGGATATGTCACCCGGACCTTCACGGAGACGGGAAAGACGGTCGAGCACCTCTCCGCCGAGGACCAGATGGGCTGAGCCCCGTCCCCGGGGACGTCCCAGGCGTCCCGGGGCACGCGGGGACGACATGGTCGCCCTCGGCCATGGCAATCCTCCGAACTGTGATCACGCTTCGTGGTCACAAGCACGACAGCACGGAGGTTTCCATGTCCCGTCGGATCCTGAAGAGCGGCCTGCTGGCCACGGTGGCGGTGTTCGCGTTCCTGCCCACGGCCGGGGCCGCCACCGCGAGCGCCGCCACCCCGAACCCCGCACCGCACGGAATCGTCGTCCAGTACTACAACTACACCACCCTGCCCGCCCCGGCGGCCCACCGTCACTACTACCGCACCCTGGGCCGGGTGACCACGCACCACCACGTCCGGCTCAACGTCCGCTCCGGCCCGAGCACCCGCTACCGCGTCGTCGGCCACCGTCACAACAACCGGTTCGTCCCGGTGGCCTGCAAGGCGTACGGCGGCTCGGTGCGCGGCAACCACACCTGGTACCGGCTCCCGCACCGCAAGGGGTTCGTCTCCAGCCGCTACGTCCGGGTCGGCCACGCCGTTCCGTGGTGCTGACGGGTTCCTCCCGCCGTACTCCCTGACCGCCGAAGGCCTGTTCGGGAACCCCGCGTTCCCGAACAGGCCTTCGGCATGCACCCCCCGATTCACCCTCTTCACCCCAGTTCGCCGATTGCGCCCCCGGTACCCATGGGAAGCCATCCCGGCAACAGGGGCGAAACGCCCATAGCGTAATGAAGTTGGGGCACGCGACATGCGGCACTCCGAAGGAGCGACCACCACCCCACCCGACGAGTCCCCGGCGGCAAGCCTGCGCGAGCTGAAGGAGCGTACGGGGCTGAGCCTGGCGGCGCTGGCCGCCCGCACCCCGTACAGCAAGTCCGCCTGGCACCGCTATCTCACCGGCGCCAAACGGCCGCCGCGCCCGGCCGTGGAGGCACTGGCCCGGCTCGCGGGCGCCGACCCGGCGGCCGTGGTGGCGCTGTGCGAGGCCGCCGAAGAGCGGCCGGCCGCGGCTCCGGCCCCGGAGCCGCGGCCGAGGCGGTGGTGGCGGCTGCCGCTGACGGCGCTCGCGCTGCTCGCCGTGGCCGGGGTGACGGCTGCCGCCGTGACCGTGTCCGACCGGCGCGCCGCCCAGGGTGCGCAGCCGGTGTCGGGGGCGCCGCGCTGTCACGGGCGGTCCTGTCAGGGCGAGTTGCCGGACGCCTCGGCGTGCGCCCGGGACGCACAGACCAAGAGCAGGGTCACCGGCACCGCGTACGACGTCCGGCTGCGCTACTCCCCCACCTGCGGCACGGCGTGGTCCGAGGTGCGGCTGCACGCCCCGCACGCCCGGGAGGTCTCGGTCCGGTCCGGGCAGGACGTGCTCTCCGCGAGCTATCCCGCCGCCGACTCCGTCGGCTACACCAGCCCGATGCTCGCGGTGCCGACACCCCGGGGGGTGGAGGCGTGTGCGGAGGTCGAGGACAAGCTGGCGTGCACCGGACTGGAGGCCGAGCCCGGCCTGGAGGAGTGAAGAAGTGGCGCCGCGCCCGTGGAAGGAGCCCGGCGCCGGACCGGTCGCGGACACCGGTCAGTGGGCGGCGACCAGTTGCTCCCGGTCGTTGCTGCGCTGCGGCTGCCTGGCCGAGCGCAGGGCGGCGATGCCGATGAACACCATCGAGGAGACACCGGCCAGCGCGAAGGCGGTGAAGCCCCAGTCTCCGTTGCCCGCCGCGAGCAGCCGGCCGCCGAGCCAGGGGCCGAAGACGGCACCGAAGCGGCCCATGCCCGAGGTCCAGCCGACGGCCGTGGCCCGGTTGTCCGGGGTGGAGCCATCTCTGTCTCCTCGGAGTGGGGGACTCCGCTCGGTGCGGAGCGCCGGGACGATGGGCTCGAGGCCTCGATGAACACATGCAAACAGGGAGGGCTGTCCGCTTCCGGTCAGTTTCCTGACATGAAGCTGACGTGGTCCACGTCACATGACAGTGCTGTTGCGATATCGCGTGCGACCCGGATGGTCACTGCAACTCCTTTAAGAAGATGGATCATTGAGGTGACGGAGTGCCGCCGTGCGTCCGCCGGGGCGGTCGGCGTTCCGCCGCCCCGGTGGCGCCACCTGACAGGCGACGAGGGGAGATATGGATTTGCTCCCGGATTCCATCGCGAAGCAGTCACAGATCCCCCGGCGACTCCCCCAGCGAGTAGCCGATCCCCCGCCGGGTGTGGATCAGCGCGGGCCCGCCCGGATTCACCTTGCGCCGGAGCCGGGAGACCAGTTGCTCGATGGCGTTGTCGCCCCGGAACTCGCCCCAGACGTACCGGCTGATCTGCTCCTTGGACAGCACCTTGTGTGCGTTGACGAGCAGGTGGCGCAGCAGTCGGTACTCGGCGGGCGTGAGGTCGAGGACGCGGCCGCCCCGGCGGGCCCGGCAGGTGCTGTCGTCCACGACCAGGTCGGCGTGGTCCAGCCTGCCGCCCCGTCAGCCGCCGTCACCGACGTCCCGGAGCAGCACCTTCACCGGGGCGAGGACTTCGGCGATCCGGAAGGGCTTGGTGACGTAGTCACGCTCGCCGGCGCCGATCTCGGGCACCAGCCGGGCCAGGGACTCACAGGCGGCCAGCAGCAGGACGGGCGGCCGGTACGCCGGTTTGAACCGGCCCCGGACCAGGTCGTCCATACCAGGCAGTTCGGCATCCATGACGACCAGGTCGAACCGCTGCGCCACAAGCCGCCGCGCCACTTCGGCCCCGCCGCCCGCGGCACCGGCCCGGTAGCCCGCCAGCGCCAGGGTGGTGGTGAGGAGATCGGCGGTGTCCGGGTCACCGGCGGCGACCAGAAGCCTCTACCCACTGCCGCAGGCCAGCGGTTGGGGTGACGGAGAGCTGCCGTACAAGGGATGACCCGTTCGTTCGAGGCTCGGCCAATTCGCTTGCTTGACTCAAGTAAGACACATGTGCTTGCCTAACTCAAGCAACTGGGGCGCCGCTGAGCGGAGGCCGCCCCGAGGGTCTGCCCCGGCGGACAGGCCCTGGCGCCGAACCCGTGGGGACGGGGACCGGCGCAGCCCTCGGGCCGGGACGCCGGCCCACTCCCCCGGGCCCGGCACCCGGCCCGAGGGCACCTCCCGGCCGCACCACCACCGGGCTAGCCGAGACGCCAGTCCGCCTCAGCACCTCCAGAAAGCGAGAGTCACCCCATGGCCACGATGAAGTCCGTACAGACCGGTGGCGTCGGCAAGATCGAGGTCGTGGACGTCGAACGTCCCGTGCCCGGCCCCGGGGACGTGCTGCTGAAGATCCACGCGGGTGGCATCTGCGGCACCGACGTCACCTTCCTGCACATGGGCGGCATGCCCTCCCGTTCCGACCTGGGCGGCGACCTCGTCCCGATCGCCCTGGGCCATGAGCCGGCCGGCGAGATAGTCGAGGCCGGCGTCGAGGTCACGGGGCTGAAGGTGGGCGACCGCGTGGTCGTGAACCCGCAGGCGGCACCCACCGGGATCATCGGCTGCGGCGGCAGGTACGGCGCCCTGAGCGAATATCTGCTGATCGAGAACGCCGAGGCCGGCCGGAGCGTCGCGGTGTTCCCGGGCACCGTGCCGTTCGAGGTCGCCTCCCTGAACGAGCCGATGGCCGTCTCCCGGCACGCGGTCAACCGCTCCGCCGCCGGACCCGACGACAAGGTGGTCGTGTTCGGCGCCGGACCGATCGGGCTGGGCGCGGCGATCTGGCTGAAGCTGCGCGGGGTCGAGCACGTCGTCGTCGCGGACGTGATCCCCGGCCGCCTGAAGAAGGCCCTCGCCGTCGGCGCGGACGCGGTCGTCAACTCGGCCGAGGAGGACGTCACCGCGCGGCTGACCGAACTGCACGGGCAGAGCGCCAACGCGCTGGGCCAGCCCCGCCCGGGGACCGACATCTTCATCGACGCGGCCGGTGCTCCGGCCGTCTTCAACACCGTGGTGGCCAACGCCAAGTGGCACGCCAGGCTGGTCATGGTCGCCGTGCAGAAGAAGGGCGAGATCGACCTCGGCGGCATGCTGCGCAGCGAGCTGACGCTCGTCGCCTCGCAGGGCTATCCGACCGAGATCTTCGAGGTTACCCCCGAACTGGTCGAGCACCACGAGCGGTTCGCGAAGCTGATCAGCCACCGCGTCCCGTTCACCGAGGTCCAGCATGCCTTCGAGCTGGCGCTCACCCCTGGCGCCGCGGAGAAGGTCGTCGTCACCTTCGACGCGTAGCGGTGACGGGCGCCAGCCACAGCCCCAGGAGCGCGTCGGTGAGCCCCGTGGCCGCGTCGCTCCAGGTGGCACGGGGGGTTTCGGTGCCCTCGGCGAGGGCGCGCTCGCGCTCCGCGCAGGTGTGCAGGATCAGCGTCCGCGCCATCTGGCCGCGTTCGGCGCGGACTTCGGCGGGCAGCTCCGGCAGCCGCCGGTTGAGCCCGGCGACGGCCTCGCGCAGCGAGGAGGAGGCGAGGGACTCCTCGACCATGATCTCGTAGAGGGCCGGATCGGTCGCCACCTGGGCGCAGAAGCGGGCGTACCACGTGGGGCTGCCCAGGCTCGCGAGGTGTTCGGTGATCGGGCGGACCAGGCAGTCCACCCAGTCACGGGCGTCGTCGGAGTCGCCGGTCGCGGCAAGCAGCCGGACCCGGATCTCCTCGATCCGGTCGAAGTGCCGGGCGGCGATCGCGCGGACCAGGTCGGCCTTGGTGCCGAAGTGGTAGCCCACGGCGGCGTTGTTGCCCTGGCCGGCGGCCTCGCTGACCTGACGGTTGGACACGGCGTACACGCCCTGTTCGGCGAAGAGCCGTTCCGCCGTGCTCAGGATGGCCTCCCGTGTCGCGCTGGCCTGCTCCGCCCGCGCCGTCCTGCCCGCCATACCCACCACCGCTCCGGGACCGCACATCACCCGGTCCGGCGGGTCCGCGAGCCGTACCGGGGCCTCGCCCGGGGCGGCGAGGTCCAGCCGAAGAAGCCTACGCGGCAGTGACGCGCAGTGTGATCCGGCCATACCAGTAAGATAAGTCAAGCGACTGACTTAACTCATGCTCATGTCGCTTCGTGCCGCCCCCTGTTCTGCCTACGGAGGTCCTCTCCATGTCCGAAGCCCCTGTCCAGCCCGCCGGATCCCCGAGACCAGCCCGCCCGAATCCGAACGTGGTGGTGGCGGTGCTGGCCCTGGCCGGTATCACCGTCTCGCTGATGCAGACCCTGGTGATCCCGATCGTCCCGGAGCTGCCGAAGTACCTCAACGCCTCCGCGTCCAACGCGGCGTGGGCGGTGACGGCGACCCTGCTGGCCGCCGCCGTGGCCACCCCGGTGGCCGGCCGTATCGGTGACATGTTCGGCAAGCGGCTGATGCTCCTGGTCAGCCTGGTGCTGCTGGTCTCGGGCTCGGTGGTGTGCGCGCTGAGCGACACGCTGGTCCCGATGATCGTCGGCCGTACTCTCCAGGGTCTGGCGGCGGCCGTGGTCCCGCTGGGCATCAGCATCATGCGCGACGAGCTGCCGCCGGAGCGTCTGGCGGGCTCGACGGCGCTGATGAGCGCCTCGCTGGGCGTCGGCGGCGCGCTGGGGCTGCCGGCCGCGGCCTTCATCGCGGACCACTTCGACTGGCATGTGCTGTTCTGGACCTCGGCCACCCTCGGGGCCGTCACGTTCCTTCTGGTCATGCTGCTGGTGCCGGAGTCCAAGGTGCGCTCGGGCGGCCGCTTCGACGCGGTGGGCGCGGTGGGCCTGGCGGTCGGCCTGGTCTCGCTGCTGCTCGCCGTCTCCAAGGGCGCCGACTGGGGCTGGGCGAGCGGCACCACGCTCGGCCTGTTCGCGCTCGCGGTCGTGGTCCTCGTCGCCTGGGGCTTCTTCGAGCTGCGCACCACCCAGCCGCTGGTCGACCTGCGCACCACGGTCCGCCGCCAGGTGCTGTTCACCAACCTTGCCTCGATCGCGTTCGGCTTCTCGATGTTCGCGATGTCCCTGGTGCTGCCGCAGCTGCTCCAGCTGCCGACCCAGACCGGGTACGGCCTCGGCAAGTCGATGATGACCGTCGGCCTGGTCATGGCCCCGCAGGGTCTGGTCATGATGGCCTTCGCCCCGGTCTCGGCCGCCATCACCAAGGCCAGGGGCCCGAAGATCACGCTGATGACCGGCGCGGTGATCGTCGCCGCCGGCTACGGCCTCAACATCGTCCTGATGTCCGCGGTCTGGCATCTGATCCTGGTCTCCTGCATCATCGGCGCCGGTATCGGCTTCGCCTACGGCGCGATGCCCGCGCTGATCATGGGGGCCGTCCCGGCGTCGGAGACGGCCGCCGCCAACAGCCTCAACACGCTGATGCGGTCCATCGGTACGTCGGTGGCCAGCGCCCTCGCCGGTGTGATCCTGGCGCAGATGACCATCAGTCTCGGCGGCTACACCCTGCCCTCCGAGAACGCGTTCAAGGTCGTCATGGCGATCGGTGCGGGCGCGGCCGTGCTGGCCTTGGTCCTCGCCTCCTTCCTGCCCGGCCGCCGCCCGGCGGACGCGGAACCCGCTCCGGCGCCGGTCGAGCCCGCGGCCGAGTCGGTGCACTGAGCGACCCGTAGGGAGGAGCGGGCCGCGCCGTCCGTCGAGGGCGAGGCGCTCAGCCGCTCGTCAGCCGCCCCGGAGCCGGCTCGCCCATGACCTTCTCCTCATCTCTCCCGGGCCGTCCGTGTCGCCGCAGCGCGGACGGCCCGCCCGCCGTATCGCGGACGAGGGTCACGCTCACCGCGCGGGAGCGCGAGGTCATGGCGCTGGCGGCACAGGGCCGCTCCAACGAGGAGATCGCCGGGAAGCTGTTCGTCTCCCCGCTGACCGTGTGCACCCACATCCACCGGGCGATGACCAAGCCGGACGCCCGCGACCGGGCCCAACTCGTGGTGATGGCCTACCAGTCGGGGCTGGGGCAGCTTGCGCCGCCGGCGAGCGGCTCCTGAAGGCTGTTCGGGGGAACCGGCGCCGGAAGAGGCGTGCCACGGCCGTAGGCGGTTCACATCTTCTGCCGTGACCACCGCCCTGCCGAAGATCCCGCCCATGCTCGCCACGCCCGGCAGGCTGCCGCCCGCCGCGCAGGACGCCCGGTGGGCGTACGAGACCAAGCAGGACGGCCAGCGCGCGGTCGTCTACCTGCCCGGTGACGGCGGTCTGCTGCTGCGCGCCCGGTCCGGCGAGGAGATCACCGCCGCGTATCCCGAACTGCGCCCGCTGGGCGGGATGCTGGGCCGGGTACCGGCGATCCTGGACGGCGAGGTGCTGGCCCTCGACGAGAACGGGCGCGCCGACTTCCAGCTGCTGCAGAGCCGGATGGGCCTGGCCCACGCCCCGGCCCGCGCGGCCCGGATGGCGGCCCGGGTCCCCGTCCATCTGGTGCTGTTCGACGTGCTGCACCTGGAGGGCGCCCCGCTGCTGAGGGTGCCGTACGCGCAGCGGCGGACCCGGTTGGAGGCGCTCGGCCTCGACGGGCCTTACTGGTCGACGCCCGGGGCCGTCGTCGGGCACGGCGCCGAGGCGCTGCGGACCACCCGGGAGCACGGTCTTGAGGGCCTGGTCTGCAAACGGCTGGACTCGGTGTACGAGCCGGGGGTGCGGTCCCGCGCCTGGATCAAGATCCGGAACATGCGCGCCGAGGACGTGGTCGTCGGCGGCTGGCTCCCGGGCAAGGGGCGGCTGACCGGGCTGCCGGGCGCGGTGCTGGTCGGCCAGCGGTCCGCCGACGGCCGCCTGCGGTACGTCGGCGGGGTGGGCACCGGCTGGAGCGAGACGGAACGGACCGACCTGGCCGCGCTGTTGCGGGCCGCCGCGACCGACGCCTGCCCCTTCGTCCCGGTCCCGCCGGTCCCGGGCGCCCACTGGGTGCTGCCCCGGCTGGTCGGCGAGGTCAGCTACAGCACCAGGACCCGGGCCGGGCTGCTGCGCCAGCCGTCCTGGCTGCGGCTGCGCCCGGACCTCACACCGGAGGAGTCGGCGGCGGACCTGCCCGACGGCATCGGCTGACCGACGCGAACGACTGTTGGGCGGGGCTTCACCGGCGGGACACCCGGGGCGACTTGGCAAGGTCTTGACCGAACGGGAAGCTGAACTCTCCTTCCCCCCGCAGCAGTTGGAGGCCTCCGTGTCGTCACGGACGTTCCGCATCGGTCGCCGCGGATGGCTGACCGGACTCGCCGGTGCCGCCGCCCTGATCGTCGCCTTCCCCGCCGCCGCCTTCGCCGCCCGCCAACGCCGAGCCGGTCGAGAAGACCTACCAGCCGGCCTTCGACTACGACACCGACGGCTGCTACCCGACGCCCGCGGTCGGCCCCGACGGCACGGTCAACGGCGGCCTCAACCCGACCGGCGCGCTCAACGGCTCCTGCCGGGACGCCTCCGACCTCGAGAACACCAACAGCTACCGGGATTCATTCGCAGTGCTCCGGCCAGGCGCACCCGCTTCCGCGTCGACCTCCGCGGCGCGGACGCCGACCGGCTCAACCTCGGCGGCGATCAGCACATCGACGCCGTGGCGGACGAGGAGACCGGAGCACTGCTCACCCCGGCCGAGCACCGTGACCCGCTGCGCAACCGCGGTCTGCTGCGCACTCCGCTCGCCCCCGCCGTGTCGACCCAAGACGCCGACCTGTTCCTCCCCTTCGGCCGGCGGCCGGCGGCGTGACGGGACTCTGTTTCGCCGAGCGGAGGCCGACAGGATGTCGGAATCCTCGGCCGGCACGAAGGTCTATCGTGTCCTCATGTCCGTGCCAGAGTTGATCCGTATCGTCTCCCGCGACTCTCCGATGGCGCTCGCTCAGGTGGCCCGGGTCCGGGCCGAGTTGGCCGCCCTCCATCCGCAGGTGCGCACCGAGGTCGTGCCGGTGAAGACGACCGGCGACAAGTGGCTGGGCGATCTTTCCCAGGTCGAGGGGAAGGGGGCGTTCACCAAGGAGGTGGACGCTGCGCTGCTGGCCGGCGAGGCGGACCTCGCCGTGCACTGTGTGAAGGACGTGCCGGCGGACCGGCCGCTGCCCGCCGGGACCGTGTTCGCGGCGTTCCTGAAGCGGGACGACATCCGTGATGCCCTGGTCCACCCGGACGGGCTGACCCTGGACCAGCTGCCGCCGGGCACCCGGATCGGCACCTCCGCGGTCCGCCGCATCGCCCAGCTGGCGGCCACCCATCCGCATCTGGAGTGTGTTCCGTTCCGGGGCAACGCCAACCGGCGCCTGGAGAAGCTCGCCGCCGGGGACGCCGACGCGCTGCTGCTCGCGGTGTCGGGCCTGGAGCGGATCGATCGTACGGACGTGATCAGCGAGGTGCTGGACCCGGAGACGATGATGCCGCCGATCGGCGCGGGCATCCTCGCACTGCAGTGCCGGGAGGGCGACACCGAGCTGATCGACGTGGTGAGCGAGCTCGGTGACCCGGACACCTACCGGGAGGCCACCGCCGAACGGATGTTCCTGCACGTCCTCCAGGGGCACTGCAACAGCCCGATCGCCGGGTACGCCCGGGTCGACGGCGGCGGTGAACTGTCGCTGCGCGCCTGTGTGTTCACACCGGACGGCAAGACCCGGCTGAACGCGCACGAATGGGCGGGCCGTCTCGACCCGGCGACACTGGGCACCTCGGTCGCCGTGGCCCTGCTGCGGCAGGGCGCCCGCGAGATCATCGATGGCATCCCGCACTAGGACACCCCTCGGGGACGCCCCCTTGACAACTAGGCGGAGGAACCGGGCTCCGTCTGGTCCTTGAGGAAGGCGCTCACCTGGTGGGCCAGGCTGCCCGGCCCGGCGCTCTGGCAGGCCGTGGCGGCGGTCGACTCCTGTACGCCGATGCCGCCCGCCCACAGCCGGCGGTCGGTCCAGTCCTCGTCGACGCGCAGCTGGATCTGGATGTCCACCTGGGTGAGGGCGGCCTCCGGGCCGGCGGCGTAGAGAACGGCGGTGGCGCGGCGCAGCGGGTAGACGTCAAAGCCCTCGATGAACTGGGAGCTGCGCCAGTCGATGAACGCGCCCTCCCCGTCGGGGCCCACCCGCACGTCGATCTGGCCGTCCTCCAGCTGAACGCTGAAGTGACGGGAGCCGCGGTTCTCCACGGTCACCCGGACACTGAAGTACGTCAGCCCGGCCGCGGCGTCGTCCCGGCCGCGCGGCGGCTCGGCCTCCGCCAGGCGGTGGACGCGGACCCGCAGACCGGCATGCTCTTCGTACTCGTGCCAGTCCCCGACCACGTTCGGCTCGTACACAGTGCCCCTCTCGACCACCGCTGTTTATCTGTGCGCTCAGCGCACTGTCAAATGAGCGGAATGCGCTGTGGCCAGGGGGTTCGCCCGCTTTGATCGCTGATCAAAGCGTTGCGCAGCGGTTATCCCGCCCCGGGACTCCGGGGCGGGACGAAGGCGCGTGCCGCACATCACGTCGGCGTCTTACCCGCGGCAAGATCAGCGGGCCAGGCGGCCGAGCAGCGACGAGGCGGCGGCGATACCGAGGGCGGCGGCGACCGCCAGCACGGCGAAATCGAGGCCGAGATGCGAGGGCGTGCCGAGCAGCAGCCCGCGCAGGGCGTCGACCTGGTAGCTCAGCGGGTTGATCTTGCTGACCACCTGGAGCCAGCCCGGCATGATCGCCACCGGGTAGAGGGCGTTGGAGCCGAAGAACAGCGGCATGGTGATCGCCTGTCCGATGCCCATCAGCCGGTCACGGCTCAGGACGATTCCCGCGATGCTCATCGACAGGCAGGAGAAGAAGGCCGAGGCGAGGACGACGGCCAGCCCGACCCCCAGCAGCTTCAGCGGGTTCCAGGTGAGGGAAACCCCGAGGATCGCGGCGATCACGATCACCACCACGGCCTGGATCAGGGACTTCACCCCGGCCGCGAAGGCCTTGCCGGTGATGAGCGCCGAGCGCGGGGTGGGGGTGACGAGGAGCTTGTTGAGGATGCCGGCATCGCGCTCCCAGATGATCTGGATGCCGTAGAAGATCGCGATGAACATCGCGGACTGGGCGATGATGCCGGGCGCGAGGTAGTCGATGTAGGGGATGCCGCCGGTGGGTATCGCCTTGATCCGGGTGAAGGTCTGCCCGAAGATCAGCAGCCACAGGGCCGGCTGTATCGCCCGGGTGTAGAGCTCGGTGCGGTCGTGGCTGAGCTTCTGCAGCTCTACGGCGCACATGGCGACGACCCGGGCCGGCAGCAGCTGCCACCCGGAGCGCGGCTGGGGCGGCGTCAGCAGCAGGGACGCCGCCGTGCGCTCAGCCGACGCGTTTCGCGGTGCGGCGGGTGCTTCGGACATCGCGGAAACCTCCTGACTGGTCGTCGAGGCCGCTGCCGGCCACGTCGCGGAAGACGTCTTCGAGAGTGGGCAGGGTGTCGGTGCCCTGGCGTTCGGCGAGGCCGCGCCTGAGCTCGTCGGGGGTGCCGAGGGCGCGGATGCGGCCGCGGTGCATCAGGCCGACCCGGCCGCAGTGCTGGTCGGCCTCGTCCATGTAGTGGGTGGTGACCAGGACGGTCATGCCGGTGGCTTCGCGTACGGCGTTGATCTGGTCCCACACACTGGTGCGGGCGATCGGGTCGAGGCCGATGGTCGGCTCGTCGAGGATCAGCAGCCGTGGCGCGCTGACCAGTGCCTGGGCGAGTTCGAGGCGGCGGACCATCCCACCGGAGTACGTGCCGGCGAGCCGGTCGGCGGCGTCGGCGAGGTCGACGGCCTCCAGCGCCTGCGCGACCCGCTCGGCGCGCTCGCGCCGGGGGACGTCGAAGACCCGGGCGAACAGGGCGACGTTCTCGCGTCCGGTGAGCCCGCCGTCGGCGGACAGCTGCTGCGGGACGTAGCCGAGCAGCCTGCGGACGGCCATCCGCTCCCGGCCGGTGTCGTGGCCGAAGACACGGACCATTCCGGCGGGGACCGGAAGCAGGGTGGTGATGCAGCGGATGGCGGTGGTCTTGCCGGCGCCGTTGGGGCCCAGCAGTCCGAAGACCTCGCCCTCGCCGACGGCCAGGTCGAGCCCGTCGACGGCCTTGGTCTCCCCGAAGGTGTAGGAGAGCCCGGTGCAGTCGACTGCGGTGGTGTCCGGCGTCATGATTCCTCGGCCTCCTCGTGCAGGGTGACGGCCAGCTTGCGCAGCGCCGGAAGCGCGGCCTCGAGCGCCGCCCGGTCCGCTTCGTCGAGCCGGGACACATGGCTGACGACGAGGTCCGCGCGGCGCCGCTGCCAGTCCGCGAGGCGTTTCTCGGCGGCCTCGGTCAGCAGCAGGCGGGCGGCCCGGCGGTCGGCGGGGTCGGTCTCGCGGAGCAGGTAGCCGTCCTTGGCCAGCTGGTTGACCAGGGTCGACACCGAATTGCTCGCCAGGTACAGCTCCTTGGCGGCGTCCGAGATGCCGATCCCGGGCCGCGACTCGACCAGGCGCAGCAGCTCCACCTCGGCGCCTCGCAGCCGGGGCAGCGCGAGCCCGCGGCGTAGTCGGCGGCGGATCAGCCGCTGGATACCGACGAGCGCGTCGGCCACCTCTTCCGGAAAGGCCTCGGATTTCACACCCCGAAGATTACCTCTGCAACAGAGGTAATTTACCCAAGAAGGAGTCAAGACAGAAGAGACCAATTCCACCTTTTTGAGTGGCTTGTTTGACTATGCCCCATTTGGGGCATGCCCCCCTCAGTGCTTCGGACCGGAGGCACGTGCGTGGGAGCCACTTTCCGCCGGTGCCCCCGTGTTCTCCCGGGGTCCGAGTGCGTTCCTCCCACGGTGTCCGTCCACACAGCACCCGCTGAGGAGGTGCGCGCCATGCGTGCCACCACCGCCACCACCAAGCCCCATCCACACGACGACGCCCCTGACACGGCCGAGGACTTCACCCGGCTGGCCGGACTGCCAGAAGGCCCCGAGCGCCGGGCATTGCGCGACGGCCTGGTCGAGGTCTGGCTGCCCATGGCCGAGCGGATCGCCGTACGGTTCCGCGGCCGCGGAGAGACCCTGGAGGACCTCTACCAGGTCGCCGCGCTGGGGCTGGTGAAGGCCGTCGACCACTACGACCCGGCGCGCGGCCGGGCTTTCGAGGCGTACGCCGTGCCGACGATCACCGGCGAGATCAAGCGCCACTTCCGTGACCACATGTGGACCCTGCACGTGCCACGACGGGTGCAGGAGCTTCGCAACCGGGTTCGGGTCGCCCTCAAGGAGCTGGACCAGGCCTCGCCGGGCGGCGCGCCCACCGTCGCCGAGATCGCCGAGCGGGCCCGGCTCACCGAGAGCGAGGTGCGGGCCGGGATGGAGGCCCTGGACTGCTTCTCGGCGCTGTCGCTGGACGCCGAGGTGTCCGGCGCCGACGGCTATGCGCTCGGCGACACCCTGGGCGGCCCCGACCCCGGCTACGACCTGATCGTCGACCGCACGGCGGCCGAGCCCTGCCTTCAGGGCCTTCCCGAGCGTGACCGGCTCATCCTCTACCTGCGGTTCTTCCACGGTATGACGCAGAGCCGGATCGCCGAGCAGCTGGGCGTCTCTCAGATGCATGTGTCCCGGCTGCTCAGCGCCTGCTTCGAGCGGCTGCGCGAGGAGCTGCTGGCCGAGACGGGCTGAGTCTCACGCGGTCGGTGCGCCGGGGATCTGTGTCGGCCCGTGTCGGTCGAGGGTGTCCTCCAGTTCGGCGCGGATCTCGGCGGGCATGTCGCCGGTGCGCCCCCAGAGGAGGATCAGCTCCGCGACGTTGCGGAGCTTGGTGTTGGTGTGCTGGGAGACCTCCTTGAGCACCTCCCACCCCTCGTCGGGGGCGACCCGGCCGAGCGCTACCACCATCCCGATCGCCTGGTCCACCACGGCATGGGAGGCGACGGCCTCCTTGAGCTGGTCGATCTCCTCCTGGAGGTGGAGGATGAAGTCCGCCTCGCTCTCGCTGTCGCTCACTCACCCATCGTCGCCACTCGTCTGGCCGAGTGCCACCGGGGTACTCGGCAGGCACCCCCGCCGCTTCCGGTTGGAGACTGGTGTAAGACCGGTAGCCCGCCGGCCCCGACCCCAGGACGAGTGCCATGAACAACGACACGCCTGCCCCCGGCCCCGTGAAGAAGCAGCGAGACGTCCTCTCCACGCACTCGGTCTTCGGCGCCCCCTGCTGGGTGAGCCTGACCAGCCGGGACCTCCAGACGACCGAGGACTTCTACAGTGCCGTGCTCGGCTGGCGATGGCGCAGTGTGAGGCTCGGCGACCACTTCCGGATCGCCCTGGCGGACGGGGTACCGGTCGCGGGTATCGCCGCGGTCGCCGCGATGTGGCAGATGGCGGTGGCCTGGACGCCGTACTTCGCCGTCCCGGACGCGGACGAGGCGGTCGCCAGGGCCCGCGAGCGCGGCGGCACCCCGGCGGTGGGGCCGCTGTCCTTCCCGCCCGGCCGGGCGGCGCTGCTCGCCGACCGGGACGGGGCGATCTTCGGCATCTGGGAGGGCGAGCTGGTCTCCAACTGGGAGACCTGGCGGCAGGCCGCACCCACCTTCATCCGCCTGCACACCCGCAACGCCTTCGACTCGGCGATCTTCTACGGCGAGGTCCTCGGCTGGGCCTCCGGCAAATCTGGCTGCTGCGAGGTGGAGTACGAGGGCGGCGAGGTCGTGCTCCGCAGCCGGGGCAACGTCGTGGCCCGTATCGACTCCGGGGCGGTGGAGACGGCCCCCGACCCGACGGTGCGGCCGCACTGGCAGATCCACTTCGCGGTCAACGACGTCGGCGAGTGCGCACGGGCGGCCGAGAAGCACGGCGGCAGCGTCCTCCTGGAGAAGGACACCGAGGCCATACTGCGCGACCCGGACGGGGCTCAGTTCACCGTGACGGCACGCCCCCTTCTCCCCTGACTTCTCCCCTGATCCCTCAGTCCTTGCCGCGGGAGGGCCGGGACAGCAGGACCAGGCTGCGGGCCTCGGCACGCACTCTGGTGCCCGCCTTGCGTTCGCGTTCGTCGGGGATGCCGTCGGGCTCGGCGGTGTCGATGAGGGCCGTCCAGCGTTCGCCGTAGGAGTCGTCGGGCAGCCGGAAGTCGACCGGTTCCCAGCAGCTGTTGAGGAGCAGCAGGAACGAGTCGTCGACCAGGCGCCGCCCGTAGGGGTCGCGTTCGGCGATGGCGTCGCCGTTGAGGAAGACGCCGACCGAGTGCGCGTCGGGGCGCTGCCAGTCCCGGTCGGTCATCTCGCGGGCGTCGGGCAGGAGCCAGACCAGGTCGGGCAGTGGCTGTCCCGGGTGCATGGCGGTCTCGCCGCGGAAGAAGCGGCGCCGGCGCAGCACGGGGTGGGCGGCGCGCAGCCCGATGACGTACCGGGTGAAGTCGCTGAGCGTCCGCTGTTCCTCGGTGAGGTCCCAGTCGGTCCAGGAGACCTGGTTGTCCTGGCAGTAGGCGTTGTTGTTGCCGCGTTGGGTGCGGCCGAGTTCGTCGCCGTGGCTGAGCATCGGGATGCCCTGGGACAGCAGCAGGGTGGCGAGGAAGTTGCGCTGCTGGCGGGCCCGGAGTTCGAGGACGGCCGGATCCTTGGTGTCGCCCTCGGCACCGCAGTTCCAGGACCGGTTGTGGCTCTCGCCGTCCCGGTTGTTCTCGCCGTTGGCCTGGTTGTGCTTGTCGTTGTACGAGACCAGGTCGCGCAGGGTGAAACCGTCGTGCGCGGTGACGAAGTTGACGCTCGCGCGCGGTCGGCGGCCCCGCTGCTGGTACAGGTCGGAGGAGCCGGTGAGCCGGGAGGCGAACTCGCCGAGCGAACCCGGCTCGGCCCGCCAGAAGTCCCGTACGGCGTCCCGGTACTTGCCGTTCCACTCCGACCACAGTGGCGGGAAGTTGCCGACCTGGTATCCGCCCTCCCCCACGTCCCAGGGCTCGGCGATGAGCTTCACCCGGCTGATCACCGGGTCCTGCTGGATCAGGTCGAAGAACGCCGACAGCCGGTCCACCTCGTGGAACTGCCGCGCCAGGGTGGCCGCGAGGTCGAAGCGGAAGCCGTCGACATGCATCTCGGTCACCCAGTAGCGCAGCGAGTCCATGATCAGCTGAAGGACGTAGGGGTGGCGCATCAGCAGGCTGTTGCCGGTGCCGGTGGTGTCGTAGTAGTGCGCCCAGTCGCCGTCGACGAGCCGGTAGTAGGAGGCGTTGTCGATGCCCCGGAAGGACAGCGTGGGGCCCATCTCGTTGCCCTCGGCGGTGTGGTTGTAGACCACGTCGAGGATCACTTCGAGGCCGGCCGCGTGCAGCGCCTTGACCATCGCCTTGAACTCGTTGACCTGCTGGCCCCGGCTGCCGAAGGCGGCGTAGGCGTTGTGCGGGGCGAAGAAGCCGATGGTGTTGTAGCCCCAGTAGTTGGACAGGCCCCGGTCCTGCAACACCCCGTCCTGCACGAACTGGTGGACCGGCATCAGCTCGACCGCCGTGACGCCGAGCGAGGTCAGGTGCTCGAGGACCGCCGGGTGGGCGAGACCGGCGTAACTGCCCCTGAGCCGTTCGGGTACCTCCGGATGGCTGCGGGTGAGGCCGCGGACATGGGCCTCGTAGATCACCGAGTCGGAGTAGGCCCGCCGGGGCGGACGGTCGTCACCCCAGTCGAAGTAGGGGTCGGTGACCACACCGAGCATGGAGTGCCCGGCACTGTCGGCCGGGGACGGCCCGCCCGGTGTGCGCTCGTACAACGAGGCATGGTTGTCGATCTGGCCGTCGACCGCCCGGGCGTACGGATCCAGGAGCAGCTTCGCCGGATTGCACCGGTGGCCGACCTCCGGGTCCCAGGGGCCGGTCACCCGGTAGCCGTAGCGCTGCCCCGGCCCGACGCCGGGCAGATAGGCGTGCCAGACGAAGCCGTCGACCTCGGTCATCGGCACCGGCCGCTGGGTGCCGGCGTCGTTCACCAGGACCAGCTCGACCCGCTCGGCGACCTCGCTGAACAGGGCGAAGTTGGTGCCCTGTCCGTCGAAGGAGGCACCCAACGGGTAGGGGTGCCCGCTCCACACGGGCACCCCTTTCCGGGACTTCCGAGCCGTCACCGGGCGCCCTCCAGAACGCCCTCGGCGGATGCGGCCAACTGGGCGACGGGGAGGGCCCGTGGCGCCCGGAGCGTCCGGCGCAGGCTGGGCGCCGGCGCGGACGGGACCAGCGGGACGCGCTCCCCGGACCGGGCTCGCTGCGAGAACCAGATGATCTTGCTGCCGGTCTCCGGGGCACAGCACCCCCAGCCGTCGCTGGTGGCGGCGAGATGCGCCAGGCACGACCGCAGATCCTGGTCGGGGCGCAGGTCACGGTCGTCGTCGCCGATGGCGGTGATGAGGTGCTGCCCGTTCCACCACATCTCGATGGACGTGTGTTTGTCCGTCGCGTGCTGGTCGATGGCGGTCAGCAGCAGTTCGACACCGCGGCAGACGGGATCCACGAGGTTGTCGAGGTCCCAGTAGCGGAGATGGGCGGCCAGGATGCGGCTGACCTGTCCCACCCGTTCCGGGCTGACCTCAACGTCGAGGTGGTAGTAGCAGGGCACTGCGGTCTTCATTGTCGCTGGCTCCTCACCCGGCGCGGCTCCCGCTCCCCTCACCCGTCCGGAAATCCGTTCCGGACGCGTAGCGTGAGCACTGATCGCTTCTGAGTCACCTCCCACAGTGCGGGCGCTACGCCATTCGTGCAACACGAGAGCCGCATGAGGTGGTTGAAGGTCCAACAAGACGCTCGGTCGTCATCCGTGCACCATGAGTGAAAGCCTCGATTCGCCGTAACAGCTCCGTGCCTCTTCCGTGCCCGGACGCTCCCCGACCGTCGGGGACACGTGCCCACTCGAGAGCGTCGGAAGGAAAGACACGGCCATGCTGCTACCCGCGAAGGCCGAGGTGGCCCGGCAGCTGCGGCGCTACCGGGCGTGGGAGCGTGTCATGCTCGCCTCGCCGCAGGACCGCGAGGTGCGGTCCACCTTCGAGGACTCGGGCTACACGCTGTGCGTGCTGATGGGCAAGCGCTGCGCCCGGGAGGCGGTGGACGCGGCCGAGCGCTATCTGCGCACCAGCCTCGTCACCTATCTGCGGGAACAGGGCGGCCGGACCCAGCTGAGCGGGAAGGTCCGGCGGGGTCCGCCGTCGGACCGGAGCTCCGCGAGGCAGTGATCCGCAGGCGGACCCCCGCGGGATGACACCAGTCCTCCCGCGCACTACGGACCGCGGAGCCGGGCCCGGGCCCGGCTCCGCGCACGGCGGAGGTGAGACCCATGAAGGCGACAGAGGCCATCGGCCGTGTTCCGGTGCGTGACGTGCAACCGGCCGTGGAGAGCGGCGGGCGTCCGGCGAAGGCGGTCCCCGGCGAGACCTTCCAGGTCACCGCCACCGTCTTCCGTGAGGGTCATGACGCCGTCGGCGCCAATGTGGTGCTGTGCGACCCCGAGGGCCGGCCCGGCCCCTGGGCGCCGATGCGGGAGCTGGTCCGCGGCACCGACCGCTGGGGCGCCGAGGTCACCCCGGACGCGACCGGACGCTGGACGTACCACGTGGAGGCCTGGAGCGCCCCGCTCACCACCTGGCGGCGGCACGCGCGCGTGAAGATCCCGGCGGGCATCGACACCGGTCTGGTCCTGGAGGAGGGCGCCGAGCTGTACGCGCGCGCGGCCGCCGGGGTTCCCGAGGGACCGGAGCGCGAGCGGGTGCTGGCGGCGGCCCGGGCCCTGGGCGACGACACCCTCCCCCTGCACACACGTCTGGCGAGCGCGCTGGCTCCCGAGGTGGACGAGATCCTGGCCCGGTATCCGCTGCGGGAGTTGGTGACCGCGTCCGAGCCGCTGCCCCTGCTCGTCGAGCGCGAGCGGGCCCTTTTCGGCTCCTGGTACGAGTTCTTCCCGCGCTCCGAGGGGACCGAGGACCGGCCGCACGGCACCTTCCGGACAGCGGCCCGGAGGCTGCCCGCGATCGCCGAGATGGGCTTCGACGTCGTCTACCTCCCGCCGATCCACCCCATCGGGACCACCTTCCGCAAGGGCCGCAACAACACCCTCGCCCCCACCCCCGACGATGTCGGCGTGCCCTGGGCGATCGGTTCCCCCGAGGGCGGCCACGACGCCGTCCATCCCGATCTGGGGACCCTGGAGGACTTCCAGTGGTTCGTGGCCGAGGCCGGCCGGCACGGCCTGGAGGTCGCGCTGGACTTCGCATTGCAGTGCTCACCCGACCATCCCTGGGTGGACAAGCACCCCGAGTGGTTCCACCACCGGCCCGACGGGACCATCGCCTACGCCGAGAACCCGCCGAAGAAGTACCAGGACATCTACCCCATCGCCTTCGACGCCGACATGCCAGGCCTGATCGCCGAGACGGTCCGGGTGCTGCGGCACTGGATGGACTGCGGGGTACGGATCTTCCGCGTCGACAACCCCCACACCAAACCCGTCGTCTTCTGGGAACGGGTGATCGCCGAGATCAACCGCACCGATCCCGACGTGATCTTCCTCGCCGAGGCCTTCACCCGGCCCGCGATGATGCGCACCCTCGCCCAGATCGGCTTCCAGCAGTCGTACACCTATTTCACCTGGCGCAACACCAAGCAGGGACTCACCGAGTACCTCACCGAACTGTCCGGCGAGAGCGCCGCCTGGATGCGGCCCAACTTCTTCGCCAACACCCCGGACATCCTGCACGCCTACCTCCAGCACGGCGGCCGCCCCGCCTTCGAGATCCGTGCCGTGCTCGCCGCCACCCTCTCCCCCACCTGGGGCATCTACAGCGGCTACGAACTCTGCGAGAACACCCCGCTCAAGGAAGGCAGCGAGGAGTACCTCGACTCCGAGAAGTACCAGCTCAAACCCCGCGACTGGGCCCGCGCCGAGACGGAGGGCATCGCACCCCTCGTCACCCGCCTCAACACCGTCCGACGCGGTCACCCCGCGCTCCAGCAGCTGCGCAACCTGCGCTTCCACCACACGGACAACGACTCCGTCATCGCGTACAGCAAGCGCGCCGGGGAGGACACCGTCCTGGTGGTCGTCAACCTTGATCCGCACCACACCCAGGAGGCCACGGTCTCGTTGGACATGCCGCGACTCGGCCTGGACTGGAACTCCGCCCTGTCCGTGCGGGACGAACTGACGGGTGAGACCTACTCATGGGGCAGGACCAACTATGTGCGCCTCACACCCGGCCAGGCACCGGCGCATGTGCTCCAGGTAGGGCGACCGACACCAGCGAACGGAGGGCCCAGCGCGTCATGACTGTCAACGACCCCGTCCCGGACACCTTCGAGGACACTCCCGCAAAGGACCGGGACCCGGAGTGGTTCAAACGCGCCGTGTTCTACGAGGTCCTCGTCCGTTCCTTTCAGGACAGCGACGGTGACGGCATCGGCGACCTGAAGGGCCTGACCGCCAAGCTCGACTATCTGCAGTGGCTCGGTGTCGACTGCCTGTGGCTGCCTCCGTTCTTCAAGTCGCCGCTGCGGGACGGCGGTTACGACGTCTCCGACTACACCGCCGTACTCCCCGAATTCGGTGACCTCGCCGACTTCGTGGAATTCGTGGACGCGGCCCACCAGCGCGGCATGCGCGTGATCATCGACTTCGTCGTCAACCACACCAGCGACCAGCACCCTTGGTTCCAGGAGTCCCGGAAGAACCCCGAGGGGCCGTACGGCGACTACTACATGTGGGCGGACGACGACAAGCAGTACCAGGACGCGCGGGTCATCTTCGTCGACACCGAGGTCTCCAACTGGACCTTCGATCCCGTGCGTGGCCAGTACTACTTCCATCGTTTCTTCTCGCACCAGCCCGACCTCAACTACGAGAACCCGGCGGTTCAGGAGGAGGTCCTGGCCGCGCTCCGGTTCTGGCTGGACCTGGGCATCGACGGCTTCCGCCTGGACGCGGTGCCGTATCTGTACGCGGAAGAGGGCACCAACTGCGAGAACCTGCCGCCCACCCATGAGTTCCTGAGGCGGGTCCGGCGCGAGATCGACGCGATGTATCCGGACACCGTGCTGCTGGCGGAGGCGAACCAGTGGCCCGAGGACGTCGTCGACTACTTCGGCGACTACGACAAGGGCGGCGACGAATGCCACATGGCATTCCACTTCCCGGTCATGCCGCGCATCTTCATGGCCGTGCGGCGAGAATCCCGTTACCCCGTCTCGGAGATCCTCGCCAAGACGCCGGCCATTCCGTCCGGCTGCCAGTGGGGCATCTTCCTGCGCAACCACGACGA
>NZ_JBEOTA010000037.1:0-68953 GCF_040303265.1 Streptomyces sp. NPDC096040 | reverse complement strand
ACCCGCCGAATACGAAGCCAACTACTACAGAGCAACCACGAAACCCCAGCTCACAGCCACCACCTGAGATCTCTATCGAACCCGGGGCGGTTCACGCGGCTACGGGTAGACACCGAGCTCGTAGTGGCACACCCCGGCGTACACGGTCACGGTGCCGTCAGTCGCTGCCCCGCTCCCAGCCGCGAAGCGGCAGAGCGAGGGTGAAGTCCTCGATGATTCGCCGCCCTTGTGGCACACCCTGTCCCTGACTCCACCCATGGTCGTGGTATCGCTGGACGAACGCTCACACCTGCTGGCGATCATCCGCCGCACCGGCCGCTTCGGCCTCAACGTCCTGGGCATGCACCAGGCCGAGCTCGCCGCGGCCTTCGCCCGCTCAGGCCCGGACAAGTTCGAGGGAATCTCCTGGTCGCCCAGTGAGGAACTGCCGCGCCTGCCGACCTCCGTGGCATGGATCGCAGCCGAGGTCGACGGCTACATCACCGCCGGGGACCACACCATCCTGCTCGCCCATGCCGTCACCGCTGAGCAGAGCGAGGCAAGTGCACGCCCCCTCACGTATCACCAGCGCTCCTTCGGCACCCACACACCGCTTACTTCCTGACCGCTGCGATCACCCGCCCAGAGGGAGACGTGAGCGTCTACTCGTCGCCGCAGGGTGTCCGGCAGGTGTGGTGGGCTGCCGCGCAGATCAGCCGTCAGCCGAGACTGAGGATGGCCTCGACCAGCAGGCCCGGCTGCTGCTCCTGCAAGAAGTGACCGGCGTTAGGGACCGTCACATGATCGCGCCCCTGCGCACCCGGCACGCGGACCTGGAAGATCCGTTCGAATGCGCGCGTGATGTCTTCGTGTTCCGCGAAGGCGGTGAGGAACGGCTTGTCGAAGGCTGTCAGCCCGGCCCAGGCGCGGCTCAGCATCGAGGCGGGCGGGTCCGTGCCATCGAGCGGCACGAGCTGGGGGAACTTTCGTGCTCCGGCGAAGTGCCGATCGGACGGGAACGGAGCGTCGTAAGCGGCCGCGTCCTCCTGGGTGAGGACGTGGCCGGTCTGGTTGAGGGCGCTGTCCGGGCTGCCGACGGCCCACGAGGCGGTCAGGTCCGGTGACTCGGACTGCTCCAGCCAGTGCAGGAAGGCGCCGGCCGCGGGCACGACCTGCTCCGGCGGAAACGAGGCCATGATGTCCGGTGCGGCCAGGCCGGTGTTGGCGGCGACCACGGCCGCGAACCGGCCGGGTGTGAGCCCGACGTGCACGAGGAAGACGAAGCCGCCCCAGTCCTGACCGAACAGGGTGATGTCCGTCAGATTGAGCTGGTCCAGCCAGGCACCTGTCCAGGCGACGTGAGATTCGTAGGTGTACGCCGCCGGGTCGACCGGCTTGTCCGAGCGACCGAATCCGATCAGGTCGGGGACCAGGACACGTCGGCCGGCTGCCACCAGGCCGGGAATCATCTTGCGGTAGAGGTAGCCCCAGGTCGGCTCGCCGTGAGCGAGGACCACGACCGGGCCGTCGGGCGGCCCTTCGTCGACGTAGTGCATGCGCAGGCCCTCACCGACCGTGGCGTACCGGGGCTCGTACGGCCAGTCGGAGAGGCTGTCGAAGCGCTCGTCGGGTGTGCGTTCGATGTCCATGCGACACAGCGTACACCGATCGGTTTCCCGAATAAACCCATCGGTTTCCCACGGTGCCCTCCGGGCCGTGGGCATCTCCGGGCGCGGCAGCAATCGTCGATCGAGGCGGCTGGCCGGAGGGGGGCAAGGGCGATCTCGTCGGCCTTCCAGGTCCCGCCGCCTCGCGGTAGTACCGGAAACACCTACTGGGGTCTCAGGACAGTCACGCCACCGCGTTCAATAGGTCGGCCAGGACGTCGGGCCTTTCCAGGGCGATGAAGTGGCCCGCTCCGGGCACCTGCGTGAAGTCGGCGGCGGGCAGCAGCTCCCTGTTGGCTTCCCGGTTCGACCGCCGGGACCAGTCCTTCACTCCGTAGACGAGGTGGATGGGTGCCTTGACCTCGGGGTAGCGCGAGCGGGCCGCGATGAGGCTGGGCAGGTTCTGGTACACGGCCCGGGCGACGGTCGGATAGCCGGGGCGGCTGCCGACCTGGAGGAGCTCGTCGACGTAGTCCTCCCGCAGTGCGCTCTTGTCGCCCAGGCCGCCCTGCAGGATCCTGCGGAGGGCGGCCTTGGGTTCCACCCCGGCGACCACCGGGCCCACTCCCGGCGTGAGGACACCGCCGACCACCACGCGGGCCAGGAGACCGGACCGGGCGATCCCGCCGCGAAAGTCGTACGTGTTCACCGCGACGACGCGCCGGACCCGCTCCGGCAGATCGGCCGCGGTGGTCAGGGCGAGCACCGCCCCCATGGACTCCCCGACCAACGTCACGTCATGGAGGTCGAGTTCGGTGAGCAGCCGTTCGACGCCTGCGCGCATCGCCGGCTCGTCGTACGACGCGCCGGGCACGATCTCGGAGTAGCCCATCCCCGGCAGATCAAGGGCGTACACGGTGTACTGGTCCGCGATCAGTGAGATAAGGAGGCGGAAGTGCTCGGCCTGTGTGCGCACGGTGTGCAGCAGGACCAAGGGGGCACCGGTGCCCGCCTTGAGGTAGCGCAGGGTTCCCTCGCGTCCGTGGCGTCCTGCGCGCGGGGCGATGGTGTGGCTGGTGGTTCCGGGAAGGTGAAGCGTGGGACGTGGCTCTTGGACGGCCATCTCGCCGACTCCTTGGTGTGAACTGCGGATGGTGACTCAGGGTTCGGTCGGCGGGAACGGTGGTGACGCCGACGACACTCGGCCAGCGGCCCCTGCTCCGGCGACTGCCGCCACGACGAAAACCTGATCGGCTTCCATGAGGGTAAACCGATCGGTTTCCGTGCACAAGCTGCGTGAGGGAGCGCATGAGGATTTCGGAGGTCGCCGCACCGTCCGGCACTCGCCGCAAGGCTCGCAGCGCTGGGGCGCGTTGGCGCCGACTACACCGCCGACGACCTCCTCCCTTGCGCACGGCTCGCCACATCCACCGCGGACCTGATCAGCATCTGGCCATCGGCGCCGTGGGTCACCGCGCTCCCGGCGGTACCGCTGGGCTGCTTCGCTGGCGCCCGCGCACCAGATCATCCGGCTGTACGCACCTCACGGCCAGAGTTGACCACGCCTGCATCGGTGTCAGGGCAGTCACGCCACCACGCGCAGCAGAGGGCCAGGATGTCGGGCCTTTCCAGGGCAATGAAGTGAGCCGCTCCCGGCGCCTGTGTGAAATCGGCAGCTGACAGCAGTTCCTTGTTGGCTTCCCGGTCCGAGCGACGGGACCGGCCCTTCCCCCCGTAGGCGAGGTGGATGGGGCCTGGACCTCCTCCCCCGGGCGCTTGTCGCTTGGAAACCGATCGGTGTACGCTAATGGAAACCGATCAGTTTCCAAGGGGGTGTCCATGGCCAGCCCAAAGACGCAGTCGCCGCCTGGCAGGGGGCAGTCGCGGCATGGGGAAGGTCGGTTTCGAATACGCCGCACGCATCGCATACTGATACCGATGGTGCGTGCTCAACCTCTGGAGTTGAAAGCCATGTCTCCTCACGCCACCTCCACCATCTTCGTCATCGGCGGCACAGAGGCTCAAGGGATGCCCATCGTCCGCGCTCTTGTCGCCGACAAGAAGTACTCCGTTCGAGTCCTCATCCGCGATTAAACCTCCCCCCGAGCCCAACAATGGGCACCGCAGGATGAGCCGCGGAAAGACCTACCATCAGATCATCTCCAATTGCACCCCCACCAGAGGAGACCGTCGTGTCCACGTCGCCTGAAGTCACTCACACCGAATTCACCTGCAAACTCATCACGATTCGCACCCAGAAGTCCTTCGACGACGTCACCGGCGCGCTGGAAGAACTGTTCGCCACCCTCGACATCAAGAAGCTGAACGATATGACGGCGGCCGGTGACCAAGCAGGCATCCACAAGTACGTCGAAGAGATCTCCGGAGATCACAAATTCTCGATCTTCTACCAGCTCGACCAAGGTCCATTGATGCGGCTTGCCGGCTATCCGATCAACTGCCGTTTCTATCTGATCGGCAACCCCTTGATCGCCAACGGGCTCTTCGAGTACGGCGCGATGGCCGGGCTGGGTGCACCTGTGCGGGTCTGCATTTCGCAAACCGACGGCGAGGACGTGCGCATCGACGTCGATGAGCCGACCGCCTTCTTCAGCCAGTTCCCCGAACTGAAGGAATCCAAAATCCCCGCCATCCTCGACAAGGACCTCGTCAACTATCTCATAGCCTTCGCGTCCTGAACCTCCCACAACTCGTGTGTGATCGCCCCCGAGCCAGGCTCTCCTCGCGCTCGGCAACGTCTCCATCCTCGAAGGGTCACTCGCCGACGAAGACGTGCTGCGGGAAGGATTTCGCAGCTGTGACGGGCATTCATCAACAAGAGATCGGTCTCGAACACGCCGCGCACATCGCGTACTGATCGCGTGCGTACTCAACCTCTGGAGTCAAAAGCCATGTCTTCTCACACCGCCTCCACCATCTTCGTCATCGGCGGCACAGGGGCTCAAGGGATGCCCATCGTCCGCGCTCTTGTCGCCGACAAGAAGTACTCCGTCCGAGTCCTGACCCGCGACTCCACCTCCCCCCGGGCCCAGGCCCTCCTCGCGCTCGGCAACGTCTCCCTCCTCGAAGGGTCGTTCGCCGACGAAGACGTGCTGCGGGAAGGATTTCGCAGCTGTGACGGGGTATACATCAACATCGACGGGTTCAACACCGGCGAGAAGACCGAGACCTACTGGGCCATCCGCAGTTACGAGATAGCGATTGAAGAAGGAATCAAGTTCTTCGTCTACGGGAATCTCGACTACGTCCTCAAGAAGTCCGGATACGACTCCAGGTTCCGCACCGGCCACTATGACGGCAAAGGCCGCATGGCCGAATGGGTACTGTTCCAAAACCAAAAGAACAGGGACAGGATGGGAGCGGCCGTCTTCACTTCAGGTCCCTACATGGACATGGTGATCTCCCCGCTCACGCCCATGACACCCTCCGTCGAGGACGGTGTCGTCACATGGCGAGTCCCTCTCGGCGAGGGAGCCGTTCCCCATGTGGATCTCGAAGATTGCGGGTTCTACGTTCGCTGGCTCTTCGACCATCCGGAGCGGGCGAATGGCATGGACCTCGAAGTCGCCATCGAGCACGTGGCCTATGCCGATATGGCTGCGGCGTTCGAGAAGGTCACCGGGCATCCGGCACGGTACATCGACACCGATCTGGACACATATTGGAGCGGTCCGCTGAAGGAGGTTGCCGATCTCCCTGCCGGATACAATGCGGATCCCAACGACAAGGCCACCATGAGCTTCAGGGACAATTTCACGGGCTTCTGGAATGTGTGGAAGCACGGAATCGTCAGCAGGGATTACGCTCTGCTCGACGAAATTCACCCCACTAGGATCCGAAGTGCTGAGGAGTGGTTCCGCCGGGAAGACCAGGTGGGCCGAGACCTCGGTAAGGGAAGTCTCTGGGAAAGGGTCCAGCCGGAGAACTGGAGCATCGAATCTGCGGTACTCAAGAGCAGTGCGGATATGAGGAAGGGAAAGTTGTAAACGGCTGGCAATTCGAATCGGATCTCGGTCAAACTCGTCGGACGGGCGCCTTCGGCTTCCGCAACGCCGACAGCCAAGCGCCAGCTGCCGCTCAGGCGGCGGCTGGGTGACGACGTGGCCCTGCACATGGTCGACCTGAGCGAGCGTTTGCCGTTCGCCGACGGTGCGTTCGACGACGTGGTCGCGTCGCTGGTCCTGCACTTCCTGGAGGACTGGGGGCCAACGCCGGGCCGAGATACGGCGAGTGGTCAGGCCCGGCGGCCGACTGATCGCGTCAGTGCAGCACCTCTTGTTGACTACGCGATTCAAAATTAAGCGCTCCGCGGGCTGTGTCGGCCCCGCGGCCCTTTGAGCGTTGCCGCACCGCAGCCGACTTCGCCAGGGCCGCTCAGAGGCGGACGGCGATCAGCGCGATGTCGTCGCGCGCGCCGGCACTGACTCCGAGGCGGGCCAGTAGCGCGTCCGTGAGGTGCTCGGGGCTCTGGTGGGCGGAGTGG
This sequence comes from Streptomyces sp. NPDC096040, assembly GCF_040303265.1. NCBI lineage: Bacteria > Bacillati > Actinomycetota > Actinomycetes > Kitasatosporales > Streptomycetaceae > Streptomyces > Streptomyces sp. NPDC096040. Next base: position 62,863 of record NZ_JBEOTA010000037.1, on the reverse strand, counting down.
GAGACGGCTTCGCACAGGCGGTGCAGGCCCGCGTCGATGTCCTCGCCCCGGCGCTCGATGAGCCCGTCGCTGTAGAGGATGAAGGTGTCACCAACGGCGTAGGGCAGCTGCGCCTTGGTCCGGGGGCCCTGTTCGACCTGCGCGCCGAGCGGTGGGTCGGTGGCCTGGTCGAGGAGGTCACAGGTGCCGTCGGCGTGCAGCAGGACCGGGGGCGGGTGGCCGGCGCTGCTGTAGGCGATCAGGCGTTGGTCTGTGCGGATCACCACGTTGACCGCGGTGGTGGCGAGCGCCCCGTCCACACCGAGGGCGTACCGGCTCAACACCTCCAGGGCCAGGGCGGGTTCCTCGACGGTACGGATGGCGGCGCTCAGCGCGCTGCGGAGCATGCCCATGACGGCAGCGGCCTCCAGGCCGTGGCCGACGACGTCGCCCACCGACACCGCGAAGGAGCCGCCGGGCAGGTCGATCACGTCGTACCAGTCGCCGCACACGTTGAGCGAACCCACGGCGGGCAGATAACGCACCGCGATGTCGGGGTGACGGACCAGATCCGGGGAGGTGAGCATCGCTTCCTGCAGGGTGACGGCGACCTGGCGCTCACGGGCGTGGGCTTGGCGCAGCTCCTCATGGAGGCGCTGCAACTCCTGGGCGCGGGAGTACAGCTCCATCTCAAGGGCCTCCGGTTCGACCTTGCTCTCGGAGGCCGGCACGTCGTCGTGCGCCTCTTCCCGGCGGGAGCGGCGGGAGCGGACGAACTCCGTCACGTCCTCGACCCGGTGGATGATCCAGGCGACGGTCCCGTCGGGAGCGCTGACCGGGGTGTTGATCGGGGACCACCAGCGCTCCTCGAACTCACCCGGCCGGTCCACGATGGGGATGTCGTACTTCTGCACCACCATCGAATCGCGTTCCCGGGTGGCCAGGACCCGGTGGAGGGAGGCGTTGAGGGTGCTCACCCCGTCCGCGTCGGGGTCCGCCGGGTTGACGGGGAAGGCGTCGAAGAAGTACGTCCCGACCAGGTTCTCCCGGGTGCTCCGGGTCGCCTGCAGATACGCGTCATTGACATCGGCGATCACCAGATCGGGGCCGAGGACGCAATAAGGGGTCGGTGTGGCGGCGAACAGTGCTCCGTAGTCGATCCGCGATGCGATTCTCGGTATCTGCATGGCTACTGCCCGCCATCCCGGCCCCCTGGGACCCCCTCCTCTCACTGTACGAGTCAGGAGAGCCTGCGCGCCCGGACACGGGTCGTGCGGGGACTTGAGGCAGCCGTCGCCGGCCTTTTTCGTGCGCGGCCGGTGGCCATCCCACCGAAGTGCAGTCCAAATGGTAGGCGTCACCAGGGGCCCATGGCACCGCCCGGGCAGCAAGCCGTCCGGGCCGGGTGGCTGGAATCGCCGTGTTGTCGCGGGACGGGGGGCACGTCAGCAGGCGGCCCGGGGCATGGCGAGGACGGGCTTGATGATGCTGCCGTCCAGAGCACCAGCCGCGGCTTCATTGATCTTCTCGAAGGGGTGCCGTCGGATCAGCCGGTCGAACGGGCGGGCGTCCCTCCCGGTGCAGGTCCATCAGCCGGGGCAGGAAGCGCTGCGGGTCGGCGTCGCCCTGGTTGGTGCGCAGCAGGGGGATGCCCTGGCCGCCCGCGGGATCTTTGCGAAGGCGGGGCGGAGCGTCGTCGTTGAGCGCAGCAACCCAGCTCCGTCTCATGGCAGTCGGCATCCCGGGACGTCGAAGCAAGGGCCCCTGTCGGCTCGTACCCCTTCCAGCGGCTTGCCGCTAAGTCCATCAGCTCGCCGCCGTCGGATTTCGCCGAGATCTCACGTTCGTTCTCGGCTGCCCGAGGCACGGCGTGCCCGGCAATTGAATGTCACGACAGCCTTCACTGCGTCGGTCCTCGCATGCCGCGACCTCCGTCAGTGCCGTCACCCGCCACCCAGCGAGCAGACCGTGGTCTTCACTGTCGCTGCGTGGCCCCGCGGGCCAGCGTATGCGCGTCACAGCCACGGTCCGGTGTCGCCGTCCATGACCACGACCGTCCGCAGCCGCTTGCGCCCGGCTTCAGCGTGGCGTTCCGTACCCGTGAATCCCCGGGATGGCGAGTTTTCCGCCTGTCTGTCCGGCCTGGTCGATGTCGGCTTCGTTCAGGCTCAGTTGGAGCTTGGGGCCGAGTTTCCCGATCGTGTCGTAGAGCCACTCCGGCACGGTGTCGGGGGTGAGGTGCAGGCGGAGGACGGGCGGTGTGGGGATGTTTTCGACGCCGGAGAGGGTGCCCGTCAGGCTTTCGACATACATCGTGATGTCGTCGCCCCGGAGTGTGGACGTGGAGCCGGGCGCTGCGTCGATGTGCTGGATCTGTGGGCCGACGGGTACCGACATCTTCAGATCACGGATCATGACTGCCGCTGCGGAGAACTTGAGCACCCGCTTGGGTCCGGCGGCCGTGTCCACGGTCACCACGCCATGGAAGACGAGGTCGTGCAATTCGAGGCGGCTCCCCTTCATCTTCCATGGCTCGGCGGAGAATCGGCCGACGCTCTGGTCCGCGGGGGCCTTGAGATCACTGATGTCGCAGGTGCGAGCAGTTCCCCGGGTGGACTCCGGTGCGGGCGACGGCTCGGCGGTCCGGTGGCTGGGTGCCGGTGATGCGGGCGTCGTGGCCAGGCGGGGCTCGGATGGTGCTGTGGCCTTTGGTGTCGGCGTGGCCGAGCTCGGTGAGAGGCTTGCTTGGGGTGACGGGCTTTGCTGCTCGGTGTCGTAGCGGTAGAGGGGGCCGAGGATGTCCGCAAGGCTTGTTGTGGTGGAGGTTGGGCTGGGTGAGGGGGTGGGGGTGGCGGTCGGTGCTGGGAGCGGGCCCGCTCCGTCGTCGTTCGTGCGCGCCGGCGGCTTGACGGACTCCCCGCTCGAGTGAGCGGTGGACCGGGGATCAGCGGACGGGGTGGGGCTTGCGGGAGTCTCCGTCGCAGGGGCTGATGTGTCGTCGGGCCGGGCACAGTTGACACCGCTGGTTCCAGGTCCGCCCGGCCCCTCTTCGGAAACGGAGAGGCCCGCGTTGGCGCTTGTGTCGGTGGCGGGCAGGCGTTGGCTTCCCAGGACGAGGGCGGTCGGCAGCGCGGTCAGCGCAAGAGCCTTCCCGACGGGCAGGCGAAGGCGCGTCAGTGCGGACGTACGGGGGATGGAGTGCCGGCCTCTCGGCGGCCGGGCGAAGCGGGGTTGTGCGGCCTCGCCGCGGGTGTCGGGTGACTGGTCAGTCATTCACCCAGCCCTCCCTCCGAGTTGACTGTGGCTGACGGAGCCTCGGCATCGTCGGTCATGTCTTCCGGACGCCCGTCCACCGGGCCCCACGCCAGAGCCAGGAGTCCGCCCGTCGCTGCGAGCAGCGTGCCCGCGAGGAATCCGCCGAAGTTGGAGATGGGAAGCGACAGCACGCCGAGGAAGATCGCGACGCAGCCGGCGAAGACCCTGATGATCGGCTGGAACCAGAGGAGTCCGCCAAGGACGATCAGGGTCAGCCCGATGACCAGGGAACCGGCCCCCGCGGTCGTGGACATAGCCACGGACAAGCCGCCCAGGGAGAGGTTGAAGTACGGGAAGTAGATGATGGGCGCGGCAGCGAGGAGCACCAGCAGGCCCGCCCAGAAGGGGCGGGTGCACCGCCAGGCCCGGAAGTCCCGGCGAGCGCGGGTGAAGCCGCTGTCACTGTGGGGGTGCGCGGGTGCGTCGGCACTCGTCATGTGGCAGCTCCCGAGTCGTGAGTGGGGGAGGGTGTGCGCAAGCGGGCTCCGGCCCCCGGGCCGTCGCCGGTCGCTTCCGCGTGCTGGAGACGACGAAGCGGGAGCGAGGTCAGAAGCAGTCGTGGCGGCCGGCCGCGATGTTCATGTGCAGTCCCGCCAGTTCGAACGTTCCCGCAGTCGTGGCCCATACCTTCTGGTGGGCGTCGATGATCTCGACCGAGTCCGCCTGCTGGGCGTAGCCGTTGGGGTCGACGTGGTCCCGGGGGTTGACCTGCCCCTTGGTCATGGAACCGGTGGCGACGCCGATGTCGACGTTGTTGAAGGTGCCGGACTTGGCCTGGAGGTCGGTCATGTCGATGTACAGGTTCTTGGCCTTGACCGGCGTGCCCGACCCGCCGGCCTTGAGCGACATGGTGTAGGTCCCGAGCACGGGAATGTTCACCGGCACGGACTGGCACATGTCGGTGACCGTCGCGTCCTTGATGGAGGAGACGGAGACGGGCACGTGCTTGCCGTTCTTGGCGACGTCCACCGTGGCGTAGTTGCCGAATCCGGTGCCGCTCAGGGAGCCGGCCGAGACCTGGAATTCGGAACCGGAGATGCTGAACGAAGCGGCCAGCGCGCCCTGGGCCATGGAGATCGCGACAGCCGCCGTGGCGGCCACCGTCGGCACCGCACCGACGGCGAAACGCTTCCAGTGGGTCTTGCCGATTCGCTGGGACATTGCGTGGTCCTCCGTTGTCGAGGCGTACGAGACGACCGGACCCAGGACTGACTGGCCCGGGCCGGGGCGGGGGAAGAACGACGGCTGGATACGGCCGTGGCGATGACGACGGCTTCCGCAGGCGCATGTTGTAAGCGCGCACGGAGGAAGCGGGCACACCGAAGAAGCACTCGATAGTGTTACTACCGAGTACCCGATAGTGGCACTACCGAGTCGGTGGGGCAACCCCTGGTAACGCGATACTGGCGGGGACAGTCGAGCGTGAGGGAGCGCATGAGGATTTCGGAGCTCAGTCGCCGGTCCGGGGTGTCGGTGGCGACCATCAAGTACTACCGGCGGGAAGGGCTGCTCCCCGAGGGGCGCGCGCTGAACCCGACGGCGGTCGAGTACGGCGAGGAGCACGTCCAGCGGCTCCGTCTGATCCGCTCCCTCATCCAGCTCGGCGGGCTGTCCGTCGCTCGCACCCGCGAAGTGCTCGATGCCGTCGACCGTCCGCTGGATGCGTTCGAGACCCTGGGTGTCGTCCATCACGCGCTGCCCGTACCGTCCGCGGACACGAATGGGGAGGGTGGCAAGGACGACGCCGGGCCGGATGCCGATGGTGACGAAGCGGCGCCGGGCGAAGGAGTCGCCGCGAGGGTCGAGGCTCTCATCGAGAGCATGGGCTGGCAGATCTCCGACGGGTCGCCGCACCGCTCGGAGCTCGCCGCAAGTCTCGCAGCGCTGGGGCGCGTTGGCGCCGACTACACCGTCGACGACCTCCTCCCTTACGCGCGGCTCGCCACATCCACCGCGGACCTGGATTTCGCGCAGCTCGACGGAATCGAAGACCGCATCGCCCTCGCCGAGCGGGCGGTGGTCCTCGCCGCGCTGTTCGAGCCGGTCGTCCGACTTCTGCGGCGACTGGCCCAGGAGGACGCGAACCACCGTCGCCATCACCGCCGTGCCTCCGGTCGGAGTGGGCCGCCGGCGGGGTGACCGAGACGCGGCAGGGCAGCGCCGGTACCCCGGCTCGGCGCATCCCCGCGCCTCGCGGCAGCGCGGCGCCAACCGGGCCCTTCGGGAGTGTGATCGACCGAGCTGTGCGTCGTATCCACGTCTGCACTGTTGCGGCACCGGACGGTGGGGCGGGTCGGAGGGTGGCCTCCCGCTTGGCTGGCCTTGCGTGCGAAAACTGGTCGGTTTACCGTAATGAAACTGATCGGTTTCTCGCCGTGGGCGAGTCCGAAACCCAGTCCGTTAGGAGCATCGAATGACTACCGCTCGCGGCGCCGAGGAGCAATCGGCGGATCTCAGGCTTCCGGGGAAGCTGGCTGCGCATCCGTCGGTGCAGGCCGTACTGGCCCGGCGTGCGGCGGGTGAGGTCGCGAGCCCGCCGACGGTGACCGATGCGGCTTGGTTGCGCGAGCTGTGCTTGGCGGCCGGTGCGGACGACGCGGCTGCGGTCAGCCTGGACCACCCAGACCTGGCCGGCGAGTGCGAGCACGCACAGTCCGCACTGCCCGGTACCCGCACCCTGATCGCGATGGCGGTCCGGATGAACCGCGACAACTGCCGCTCCCCGGCCCGCAGCGTGGCCAACCAGGAGTTCCATCAGACCGACGAGCAGGCCAACCACGCCGCCCGCAGCGTCACCCAGGCGCTTCAGGACGCCGGATACCGTGCACTCAATCCGTCCGTCGGCTTCCCCCAGGAGATGGACCGCTTCCCCCGCGAGCGGATCTGGGTCGTGGCACCAAGACGGTCGCGGTGGCCGCAGGGCTCGGGGTGATGGGCCTGCACCGCAACGTCATCCACCCGAAGTTCGGCAGCTTCGTGCTGCTGGCCACCGTCCTGGTGGACGCGGAGGTGAGCGAGTACGGGCAGGCGCTGGACTACAACCCCTGCATCGACTGCAAGCTGTGCGTCGCCGCCTGTCCGGTCGGCGCCATCAGTAAGGACGGGGCATTCGATGCGCTGGCCTGCACCACGCACAACTACCGTGAGTTCATGAGCGGGTTCACCGACTGGGCGCAGACCGTGGCCGACAGCGAGGACGCCGCCGACTACCGCTCCCGGGTCACCGATTCCGAGAGCGCCTCCATGTGGCAGAGCCTGACCTCTCCTCCCGGCTACAAGTCCGGCTACTGCGTGGCCGTCTGCCCCGCCGGCGAGGACGTCCTGGGCTCCTACCTGGACGACCGCAAGACGTTCATGGCCACCGTGCTGCGACCGCTGCAGGACAAGAAGGAAACCCTGTACGTCCTGCCGGGCTCCCACGCGCAGGAGTACGCCCAGCGCCGCTTCCCCCACAAGCCCGTCAAGGAAGTCACCGGCGGCTGGCAGCCCCCAGCGAAGCGCTCCGCAGCCTCCTGACCCGGCGCCGACAGAGGCGCGGCGGGCGGGCCTGCTCGCACCGCTGGGGCGTGAGTCGGCAGCTCGAGTTTAAATATGGAAACCGATCGGTTTACGATGAGTGTGAAACCGACCGGTTTCCCGTATCGATGGTGGCCTGAACGTGATCTGGGAGCCGTCGCCGACGGCAGACGGTCAGGAGCGCACCGCCCTCAGGCGGCCGTGTGCGCCGGGGGTTTCGGAGGGACGCCGGCCTGCGATGGCACTGTCCGGTCTCCTCCCGATATGGCTGTGCTGTCGAGACCGGAGTAAGTCATGAGTGGGATTCATCCCTTCCGCGTGCTGCGCGCGAAACCCCTGTAGATCGCCAGCGGCGTCATCACGGGCGTTCTCGCGCTGCTGTTCACCGTGTTCTACGTCGGTGCCAACATCGATCCGGTCGGCCACATGAAGAAGCTGCCCGTCGGTCTGGTCAACGCCGACAAGGGGGCCGCGGTCGGCGGCAAGCAGGTCAACCTGGGGGCGCAGATCACCGAGTCGATCAAGAAGTCCACCGCGGGCGGAGACAAGATCGACTGGTTCCTCGCGGAGTTCGAGCCGCTGCGGCAGATCACCGGCGGTGTCCGCTCGATCCTCTACTACGACGCCCAGGCCGACGCCGGTCTGACCCGGGGCTGGGTGATGATGGCCGCCGGTCTCCTGGCGGCCGCGCTGTTCGGCTTCGGCGTGACGGGCTGGTACGACCGCAGGGGGCTGCACCGCATCCCCGCCGCGACGAAGCCCGAGAAGACCGCCGCCCTGGCGTAGCGGACCTGCGACTCACCCAGGACGGGGCCATGGTGCGGAGTGGCCCCGGTGTGCGTCGCCCTGCGGGACAGCAGGCGCGCACACCATCAGGGCTCGGCGACGGTACCTTTCCCCGGGGGCCGACGCCGAGCGCCTGTCCGGCCTTCGGGTGTCCTCTCCGTCGCGTGGGCAGTACCAGCCGTCCCGGCCGACCGCGAAAACCGATCGGTTTATATTTCGCCGGAATCGAGTTAACCTCACAGTATGAGCACCGAAGTGAAGGCAAGTCCCCGAGAGCGGCTCCTGGAAGCGGCGGCCACACTCACCTACCGAGACGGCGTCGGCATCGGCATCGAGGCGCTGTGCAAGGCGGCGGGGGTGTCGAAGCGCTCCATGTACCAGCTGTTCGAGAGCAAGGACGAACTGCTGGCGGCGAGCCTGGAGCAACGCGCTTCCGCCTTCGTGACGACACTCCTGCCCGCGGCGGACGATGGTCGCTCACCCCGCGAGCGGATCCTGCACGTCTTCGAACAGGTGGAACTACAGGCGGGTGCGCCCGAGTTCCGAGGCTGCCAGTACCTGGCCGTCCAGATCGAACTCAAGGACCAGAGCCACCCCGCGAGCCGGGTGGCCCACCGCGTCAAGGGAAACCTGACGGCCTTCTTCCGGGCCGAGGCCGAACAGGGCGGAGCGAGCGATCCCGACCTGCTGGCCCGACAGCTCAGCCTGGTCTTCGACGGCGCCAGCGCCCGCGCGGGGATCGGAGCCGACAACCTCACCGGGCTCATCGCCCCCACGGTGGCCACCCTTCTCGACGCGGCAGGCGTGCGCTGACGCACCACCTTTTCGAGGAGGCCCGGTGACCGATGCGCTCTCGGGGCTGACGCCCGCCTGCGGCAGCCCGGAGCAGCTCCGACCGATCACGGCTTTGCTTCCCGGCAGTCGGAGGGAAAGCCCGATGGCCGTAAGGGTGTTGATCAGCATGCCGTGCGCGAGGAAGGTCGTGGCCTCGTCGACGTCTGCGCCCAGCGGCAGGCGCACGGTTTCCCAGAGCCTCACCAGCCGGCCCGGACAAGCTCGCCGATCTGGTCATCACCCTGCGCCTCGGCGGCTGCCACGAGGGCGTATCCCTGCATCTACATCAGCAGCGTTTCGGGGTGCGCCGAGATAAGTCGCGCGTAAGCGTTTGCTATGGCATGGAGGGCCTGCTCGCTGCCCTCCGCCCCTTCGACTGCCTGCTCGAAAGCCAGCCGGGTGTCTTCCGTGCTCCGCGTCAAGGCGGCGACGAAGATCGCCTGCTTGCCCGGAAAGAGCCGGAAGAGGTACGGCTGGGTGACACCGACGCGCTTGGCGATCGCCTCGGTAAGGGCCCATGGGCGACATGGCCGACGTCATCTCGCCCAGACCGGCCTTCCCCAAGCCGCGCCCCTTTCGTGGACGGAGCCGACACGGGGACCTCGACACGGGCGAGTGCTACGTCCGTCGAGCCGCCGCATGTGGGCTGATCGTCTCCCGGCAGCTCCCCGGGCGCGGGCTCCGACAGACGGAGGGTGCGGCCTGTCCGCACATGTCCTGCCCGTTGGCCCCCTGCGGACTGGACGACGGCCTGGGACACACGGCTACTTCACTGATCAGTTACCCCTGGCGGTGGACCAACCGGTGATCCGATCCCTGCAGCGGTGCCCTCGCGTCCTGATCCCCGTCGCTGCCGACGTCACGGCCGTCCGAGTGGCTGTCGCCCCTGACTCCCCTGCGCCGCCGGAAGGTGGTCGCCCCCGGTCGCCGCCCCCGGGTGGGCCCGTAAAGCCGCTGGCGGGGCATCCCGGCGACGCCGAGCCGTACGACAGAGCACCCCTCAGTCTCTCCGCCGGACTCCGGGTGAGGTCATCGCTCCCACATGGCCGCTGACGCGTTTCAAACAACCATGACCCGACTTGCACGAAAAAACCGATCGGTTTACGATAGGTGAAACCGATCGGTTTCCCAGCTCTTGGAGGTAGTCGTGACAGCAATCGAAGGCGCCACCGTTCTCGTCACCGGAGGCGGCCGGGGTATCGGCAAGATGCTCGTCGAGGAGCTCTACGGGCGCGGAGCCGGCAAGGTCTACGCCACGGCCCGTGACCCGCGCACGGTGACGCACCCCCGTGCCGTTCCGCTGCCTCTTGAGGTCACCGACCCCGCATCCGTGACGGCCGCCGCCGAGCAGGCCCAGGACGTCACCATCCTGATCAACAACGCCGGCGCCTCGGTCCGCGCCTCGTACCTCGACTCCCCGACGGAGGAAGTCCGCCGGGACCTGGAGACCAACTTCTACGGGCCGCTGCTGGTCACCCGGGCCTTCGTGCCGATCATCGAGCGCAACGGCGGGGGCCACATCCTCAACGTCCACTCCGCCCTGTCCTGGCTGGCCGACGGCACGCCCTACAGCGCCTCCAAGGCCGCCCTGTGGTCGCAGACCAACTCTCTGCGTCTGGAGTTGCAGCCGCGAGGCATCGCGGTGACCGGGCTCCACGTGGCCTACGTGGACACCGACATGACGTCGGGCCTCGACGCACCCAAGGCCGACCCCCGCGATGTCGCCGTGGCCGCCCTCGCCGGCATCGAGGCGGGGGCGCATGAGGTGCTGGCCGACGACACCACCCGCTGGGTCAAGTCGCAGCTGTCCGCCGATCTGGAAGCCCTGTACCCGCAGTTGAACAAGTAGCACGCGCTCACCGATTTCAAGGTAATTCTCATGGAAAGTTCGCTCACCCACCGCTTCGTCGACGTGAACGGAGTCAGACTGCACATCGCCGAGCAGGGGCAGGGGCCGCTGGTCCTGCTGCTGCACGGCTGGCCGGAGAGCTGGTACTCCTGGCGTCACCAGTTCGGGGCGCTGGCAGCGGCCGGGTACCGGGTCGTCGCCCCGGACCAGCGCGGCTATGCCCGCAGCGAGCAGCCGCCGGACGTCACCTCGTACACCCTGCTCCACCTCGTCGGCGACGTGATCGCCCTGATCGAGGAACTCGGCGAGGTGCAGGCGGTCGTCGTAGGGCACGACTGGGGCGCACCCGTCGCCTGGACCGCGGCGATGCTGCGCCCCGACAAGGTCCGTGCGGTGGCCGGGCTCAGCATTCCGCCGATCCTGCCCGGCGGCATGGTCCCGCCCTCCATCACCCGCACCGAGTACGGCGAGGGCTTCTACCAGGTCTACTTCCAGCAGCCGGGAGTCGCCGACGCCGAGTTCGCCAAGGACATCCCGGAATCCTTCCGCCGCCTCCTGGTCGGTGCCTCGGGCGACAACCCGCTCGGCAGGGAGCCCCGCCCGTTGGCCATACCCGAAGGTCTGGGCCTGCTGGACACCATGCCGGCCTCGCCCGACCTCCCGGCCTGGCTGACCGAGGAGGACATCCAGGCGTACGCCGAGGACTTCGCCCTCCACGGCGAGCAGGCGTTCACCGGAGCCTTCAACTGGTACCGGAACATCGAGCGCAACAACGAACTGCTCGCTGCTTTCCGGGGGCGCGGGATCGACGTCCCGGCGCTGTACGTTGTGGGAGACCGCGACATGGTCACCTCATTGCGCGGCCCGGACGGGGGCAGCTCGCTGAGCGAAATGCTTCGGGGCGAGGGCGGGTCGGGCAACCCGCTGACCGCTGTCGCGCCTCAACTGCATGACGTGGTGGTGCTTCCGGGCTGTGGGCATTGGACGCAGCAGGAGCGTCCCGCGGAGACCAACGCCGCGCTCCTGGACTTCCTCGCCCACGTCGACGGCGCTTCGCCCCGATGACACTGCGCAGAATCCGCCTGGCCGGCACGGTTCGGCAGGAGCAGGGCCCAAGGCCCGCGCGGAGGCGGCCATCGAGCTCAACGGCTTCGCCATCATCGACCGCCTCCGGCGGGCACGGTCACCTCCACGAGTCCGACCGAGACCATGGCCTGCCACCGCGCCGAGCGACGGCATAGACGCCCCAGGCGACCCAAGCAGCCCAAGACGATCGCCGGCCACATCCCCTGGCTTTCCGTACAGCTGACCCACCCCAACCAGACAGAGGAATCTTGATGTCAGAGCGCAATCCCATCCTGATCACCGGAGCCGCCGGCGAAATCGGTGGCGTGAGCCGAACGATGGTCGACATGCTGCTTGAACAAGGGCACCCGGTGCGCGCGTTCGTGCGCCAGGACGACCAACGCGCACACTCGCTCCGCCAGGCCGGGGCCGAGGTCTTCGTCGGTGACCTGCTCAACATCGCCGACGTGACCGCCGCGCTGAAGGGCGTCCGACGCATCTACTTCAGCATGAGCCTGTCGCCGTACTACACCGACGCCGTCAGCCTGATGGCCGCGGCGGCGCGGGCCCAGGGCGACATCGAGGTCTTGGTCAACATCTCCGAGTACGAGCAGTCGTTCATGACGTTCGACAAGATGACCGCACCGGAGGAGGAACGGCATGCGTGGCTCGGTGGACTCGTCGAGCAGTGGTCGCCGCAGCAGCGGGCCCACTGGGTCGCCGAGCGGGTGCTGGAGTGGTCCGGCGTCCCGACCGTCAACATCCAGGCGGCCTTCTTCGTCGAGAACCCCATCATGACCTGGCTGGCACTGGAGTCGCTGAGCAGGGGTGAACTGCGCCTACCCTTCGGCCCCCACCAGATCGCGCCCATCGCCGGATACGACGTGGCGGAGGTGTGCGTGAAGATCCTTGCCGACCCGGCCCCGCACCTCTCGAAGTCCTACGCCCTCACCGGTCCGGAACTGAAGGACATGCACGGGTTCGCGGAGGACTTCGCGGCCGTCCTGGGACGCCCCGTCACGTACGTTCCCGAAGACATCGAAACCTGGAACGAGACCTACGTGGACACCGCCATGTCCGCCTATCCGCACATCGCTGAGCACCTGAAGACCCTGACCCGGCTGATAGGCAGCGGCGGGTACGGCAGCATCACCGACCAGCTGGAACCCCTGCTCGGGCGCCCGCCGAAGACCGTGCGGTGGGCGTTGGAGAACCATCCGCGCATCCAGAAGCTGGCGACTGGCTGAGTCGACGAGCGGTCCAGGGTGGAAGCCGGTCTTCCGTTCCACCGCTTCCCGCTGGAGAAGACGGCGAGTGCGCACTGCGCAGTGCAGGGCAACGCCGTGGGCAAGGTGCTCGTGCAAGTGACTGTGGCCGGCTGATCACGTGCTGGTGCCACGGCTGGAACACGGCGCTGCACGAGCTGTAGTGAACTGCGGTCATGAGCGAGGAGACGAACGGTGAGGCTGCCGGAATCTGCGGAGGAACAACCTTCACACTGGTGGTTGGAGCGCGTCGACCTGGGAGAAGTGCCCTACGCGGCGGCGCAGGCGGACATGGCCCGCTGGGTTGAGGAGCGCAAACAGGGCCTCGCCGCCAACCGGCTCTTCCTGCTCACGCACGCTGCGGTGATCACCTACACCGCCCGGACACCGAACGACCAACTACCCGACGCGGACTCAGCCATCGTCCTGGTGCAGACAGACCGCGGCGGACATGCCACCTACCACGGTCCCGGCCAGCTCATCGGCTACCTCGTGCTCAACGTACGCGAACTCGGTCCCCGTGGCCTGATCCGCCGTGTCGAGCAGGCACTGATCGACGCAGCGGACAGCCTGGGCTTCCCAGCGGTCCGCCGCGAGACGCCGCCGGGGTCGGAGAGCCTGGTGGGCGTGTGGACCCCCGATCACCGCAAACTCGCCTCGATCGGCATGCGCATCAGCGGGAGCGTCTCCAGCCACGGCTTCGCCCTCAACATCGATCCCGACCTGAGCGTCTACACCACCTTCACCGCCTGTGCCCTGCCCGGCGTCCGGATGACCTCCCTGGCCGAACTCGCCGCCGAACGCGGCCTGCCGACCCCAACCCACACCGAGGTGCGCGACACGGTCGCACGAGCAGTCACTACGCACCTGACACCACGTTAGAAATCAGAAAGGATGCCCGAGGGCCAGCAAGAACAAGCTCGACGACCATCCCACCGTCGTCAAAGTCCGCCAGCGACGCGAGCGCGGCTCCGCCCGCCCCGCCGAGCCGCTGGATGCGGCATGGCTGCGGCAGCTATGTCTCGACGCGGGTGCGGACGATGTTGGTTTCGTCGAGATCGACCGGCCGGAAATCGCCGACCAACGAGCGGACCTGGACGCCGCGCTGCCGGGTGTCCGAATGTTGATCAGCTTCGTGGTCCGAATGAACCGAGAGAGCATCCGTACTCCGGCGCGTTCGGTGGCCGACCTGGAGTTCCATCACAGCGAGACGCTCATGCCACCTCCGGCGTCGACCTGAGCCATTGCCCGAGGGCCGCCGAGTCCACCACGCTCGCAGTGGCCGACCTGGACGAGCATAGGCAAGCCACCTGGTCCTTCCACGGCGAAGGCACCGCCGACTTGCGGTAGAGCGCAGCCGAATTGGACACCGTACCGATGGCGGGCACCGCCTGCCTGCACACCGACCCCCTGGCGCTGGTCCGTCCGGCGCCCAGACGGGCCGACCATCGCAGACTTCCTGGAGCGAGCGTGTGAGGACACCACCCTCTCCACCGACCCAACGTGCGCCCGTTGATCGTCCCGCCTGCGCGCTACCGCGCCGGACTGGCACGCCGATGCGCCCTAGCGGACATCCTGCGCCTGAGCAAGGACGACCTGGATCTGCTGTGCCCTGGCGTTCCGGCCGCGCACGCCTGCGACCAGTGGCACGCCGCCGGAGCGCGGCTGGTGGTCGTCACCCTGGGCGGCCGCGGCGCCCTCATCCCCCTGACGGCCTGCACACCGTCCCGGCCGTTTCTCTCCTCCAGGAGAGGAATCGGGGTCCCGGTCTCGTTGCAGGCGTACCACTCGTACCGCCAGCCGTTGGCGTAGGTGTAGATGAAGTGGTTGCCGACGAACGGCGAGAGATCCTGCTCAGATGCGTCTGCGGGAGTGGCGTCGGCGGCCAATGGGGTCTCCTGTCAGCTCTCGGGCCTCGTGATTTTGGTGACGCCGGTCCCATTCGAACCGAGGACGCCTGCGGCGCCACGTGGAGGAGCTGGCAGCCCGCGACCGGCGCCCCTGCGAAGGAGGGGGCGAACTCTTCGACCACATGGCTCGAAGCCGGCCGGCCGCGGCGCGGCCCTTACGGAAAGCGCGTCATGGCGTTTCATCTCCACGGCCGGGACGCGCCGAGAGGACCTTGGTGTCGTCCGGGAATGCGGTGTCGAGTTCGGCGGCGCGCACCCGGACGTGGAACGGTACGACCCGGTGCCGGCAGGCGCCGGCGCGGAAGAAGGGTTCGCTGTCGACGAGGGTGCGTGCTTCTTCGAGGCTGTCCGCGGTGAAGATCGCAAGAGCCGACGGGGGGTTTTCATCCACCGCGTCGAGGCTGCCTGAGATGAGGAAGGAGCCTTCCTCGAAGCGGGGGAAGAGCCAGTCCCGGTGGGCTTGCATGAGCTCGTCGGGGAAGGTCTCCGCGGTGTACTCCACGAGCAGGGCGAAGAGCATGTCGTCTCCTGGGCGGCTGGGTGGGTCAGTTGGTACGGGTGGACCAGCCGGCGGGGAGGTCGCCGGGGGCGACGGAGATGACGGATTCGTCGTCGGCGCCGACGTACTCGAAGAGGGTGATCTTCGCGAACTCCGGGACCACGTAGATCGGGTAGGTCGGGCCCTTGTCACGGTACGCGTGCATCTCGTCGAGGTGCTCGTTCTGGAAGCAGACGGTGCGCTCGCCGTGCTCCTCCACCCAGTGCGGGAAGAAGATCACGCCGTGCAGGCGGCGCTTGCCGGGCATGATGTTGACCGCGACGGAGGTGCCGGTGGGTTCGTTCCAGGAGACCTTGTAGCTGTCGTCGTCGAGCTGGACCAGGTCGACCTGCTGGTCCTTGACCCAGCGGCCGCCGACCATGCCGGAGTGGATCCGGTAGTCGATGGTGCGGTCGTTCTTGACGTACATCTCGTACTGCCAGCCGTTGGCGTAGGTGTAGATGAAGCGGTGGCCGACGATGCCGGACAGGTCCTGCGGGGGTACGGGGTTGGCGACGGTGGTCTCGTGGGTTGCGTTGTTCATGGTGCTGTCTCCTTGCGGTGCGCGCTGCGGTACGTTCGCTCGCGACAACTTCATTTTGCCACAAAACTACTTTGCAGCAAAATATAACCGTGGGCACAATGGGCTCATGGACACCGCGACCGAGTTCGGCCGACTCCTTGGCCCCCTGCGCCGGGCCGTACTGCGTACCCGCCGCGCCGAAGCTCTGCCCGACCTCCCCGAGGCCCAGATCGAGCTGCTTCGCGCACTCGCCGAGACCGGAACCGCGACCCCCCGCGAGGTCGCGGTACGACTTCGGATCGCGCCGTCCACGGTCAGCAACCTGGTCCGGACGATGACCGCGGCCGGCCTGGTGGAGCGCACCCCGTCCGCCACCGACCTGCGCACCGTCCACCTCGCGGCCTCCCCCAAGGCCCTGGGCATGCTCGACCGCTACGACCGCACCAGCACCGCCGCCCTGCGCCGCGCGCTGGACGGCCTCGCCCCACAGAATCGCGAGGTGTTGGAGCGGGCACTGCCGGTACTCGCCGAGCTGCTCGGCGCCCTGGAGGCGGAGGCCCCCGAGGGCTGACAATGGGCGACCCGCGCGATGGCCCGGAAACCCTCCGCCGCCCCGACTTCGTGGGGCTTCCCCCGATCAAGCGGCTCCCAGCAGGTTCACGGACGCCCCTATGGGGGGTTCGGGATACCGGCCGGACCAGCTTGAAGACCTCTCGGGCGGCATATCGCTTGAGGCATCGGATGATCTCACGTCGGGTCTTCCCCTCCTGGGTGCGGCGTTCGTAGTACGCCTGAGTGCGGGGATCGAAGCGCAGCCGGGTGAACACGATGCGGTACGGGCCGCATTGGCGCGTGCTCGAACTACCAAACCCACTCGCGGCGGCCGGACGTAACCGGTTCCGGGTGGCAGGCCGGGGGCTGCGTTACCAGCTTTTCCCGACCCATGGAACATCCCGCCCGATCCCGAAGAAGTGGGAGATCAAGTACGCCGGTCACAGCGCGGCGAGGGAAGAACGGCCGGGTCTACTTCTCTGATTGATCTACGGCATCAAGCGATCGTCCACCGATGACGACGCCGACTTCACCCCCGAGTTTCGGCGGCCGCCGGTTAGCGAGCTACTGAGCTTGAAAGCGTGATGTCGCTGCAAGGAGGCGGCCCGGTTGGTCCGGGGCCGCCTCCTTGCGTGTTGCGCTGCGGCCGGTCGTCGTCGGCTTGGCCTAGGCGTCGAGGGACTCCGCGGCCTCACGGATCACATCGAGGACGAAGTCAGGATGCGAGAGCATGGGAACGTGGCTGCTGTCCACGGGACGGATATTGGCGCCCATGCGCTCGGCGGCGGACCGCTCCAGGTCGGGGTGCACGGTGTGGTCGTTGTTGGCGACGATGTACCAGCTTGGCTTTGTCCGCCAGGCGGTGCCGGGAACCTGCTGGTTGAACAGGTCCGCCACTGGCACAGCGCCTGTCGCCAGGACGAGCTTCTGCTCCGCTTCCGGGAGGTCGCCGCAGAAGTGCGGGACGCCCGAGGGCTTGAGCCACACGCGGCCGTCAGCGACGTCCACGTGCTCGAAGATGGGCGTGCGGGGGAATTTGTCCTGCTGTTCCTGCGACGTCTCGTCCTCGTCTGGGGCGAGCGCGGCGATGTACACGAGAGCGCCGACGCGGTCGTGGGTGCCCGCTTTGGTGATCAGGGTCCCACCGTAGGAGTGACCGACTAGCACGATCGGGCCGGGGACGTGGTTGAGCGTGAAGTTGACGCACGCGACGTCGCTTTCGAGCGAGTCCAGGCCGTGCTGTGAGGCGAAAACCTCGTGCCCTTCAGCCTGGAGCGTGGGGATGAGCTTGTTGAAGCACGACCCATCCGCCCAGAGTCCGTGGGCGAAGACAATGCTGGGCTTGCCCGCCATGGCGTTTCCTCCTACGGAGAGATCAAATATGCAATATTGCACCACATTGCACCTTCAGTGCCGATTTTTGCCTGATGGCCAGGCGTGTCGCCCCATCCCAAATCGTTGGGCCTACGCGGTTGAACCTGGTGTCGTGGTGGTCATGTGTTGATGATCAGGCCCGTTTCGGCGAGGCAGCCGTCTATGAGGTCGCCGCGGTACTGGATGTGGCGCAGGCCGCGTCGGATGCGCTGGATGAGGTGTTCTGGCGTGCTGAAAGCGACGTTGGAGAGCCAGCCCCGCCGCAGCAGGGACCAGATGCCTTCGACGGGGTTGAGGTCGGGCGCGTAAGGCGGGGTCAGCCAGTCGCGCGAGGTGGCGAACTCCCGCAGCCCGGCGGCCCTGTGGACGTTGAGGATGTCCCAGACGAGCACGATCGGCCGCCGAGTTGCTGGTGGGCTGCGATCAGCAGGTCCCGGTAGTCGCGCCAGGAGAAGCTCTTACGCCCGTCGCGCCGGTCGTCGTCCCGGCGCGGCCGGTAGATCAGCCGGGACCGGTGGCCGGGTTTGTAGCAGGTCAGCGCCGCGATGGAGATCCGTATGCGGGAACGGCCCCGCACCCGCACCACAGGGTCCGCCCACGCTGCGACCAGGTGTTGGCCTGCGGCGGCTTCCGCGGTACCACCGGATGGCATCGCGCCGGGCAGTACACCCTCGGGAAGCGGCAAGTTGGTCACAACGAACTGGTTCAGGATGTCGTCGCGATCCATGAACATGATCTGGCTCCGCTTCGCCGCGTCCAAAGCATTGCCCAGCCAGTTGCGTGCAGCCTTGGTGATCTCGCCGCCAGCCACGATGAACGCATGGTCGACGAGAACGCGCCGGTTGGTCTCAGGGTCGAAGATCTCGTGTGCCAGCATCATCAGAGCCTGGTTATGAATCTCAGCAACGTTGGCATTGCCCGCCCTGGACTTCCCCATAGCATCCAGCTTCCCGCGCTTCACCTGGATACCGAAGTACAGGAAGTGCTGAGTCGGCAAGGTGTAACGCATCCAGATGTCCTTGCCGTACTCCAACGCTTTGTCCCGGTGCCCGGCAGCTGTGATCCGTTGAAACCCCACCTGCCGGAAAAGAGGCAGCAGCACCTGCTCGATGAGCGCATCCTCACTGCGCGTGTCCAAAAACGCAGCAAGAGCCGCACGTCGCTGCATCTCGGCGGCACTCAGGGGACGATGTGGGTTCCTGGCCAGCACCGAGACGGTGTTCGTTCCGACGTGCCGCAGGTAGCCGTGCTTGTCCTCCCTGTAGAAGGCTTCGAACCCCTCACGGGCAAGTGCATTGTTCAGCAGCCGCAAGGCATTGGGCCGGTCGAGCCCCTCGTTGAGAGCGTCCGCCGGATTCATCAGGTGGTCGATCACCCTGGAGAAGGACTCCGGCGGGTGCGTAGGTCCCTCGTGCGGTTCCGCTAGCAACTGCTCAAGCACACCCGCGACCCAACGGTGCCGCGTCGAACCGTCATGCTCCCAGTCCATATCGAGTTCCCCGAAGAACTCGGTGATGTACATGCTTGACCGGTACGGGAAGTACGCAGGCTCGGCATCACCCTGAGGGACGTCCGCACCGAGGTTCCCGCAAATGAGATCGCCCAGCAGTTCCAGCGTTCTCTTCCTGAACTTCACGACGCCCCTCCCCAGCAACGACGTGCGAACCATTGTGCCCTGCAGTCGCAGGACCCGAAGGTGCGAGCCGCGTTCCCCCTCCGAAAGAGCACCCTCGTCTCGGGGTACCGATGCCTTCCTGGAACCCGCAGGACGAGACCATGCGCGCATGCCCGTGGCTCGCCTGCCATCGCGTGCCGACGCGGTCCCCGTCTACGCAGGACCCCCGCCGGAGCAAGCCGGCGGGGGTCCTCACGTGTCACTGCCCCTATGACGGGGGGTGCGGCTGTGCGGGCCTGACCATAGGTGGAAGGCCTCCCGGGCAGCGTAGCGTTTGAGGCATCGGACGATTTCGCGCCGGGTCTTGCCCTCCTTGCTGCGGCGTTCGTAGTAGTCCTGGGTGCGCGGGTCGACCCGCAGACGGGTCTGCACGATCCGGTGCGGGACGGCATTGGTCTGCCGGTCGCCGCCACGATCGAGGCGACGGTACTGCCGACTGCCCGAGGAACGTTCGAAGGGGCTGACCCCGCACAGCGCGGCGAAGGACGTCTCACTGCCCAGGCGTTCCGGAAGTGGTACCGCTTTTCACCACTCCCTGTTCCGGCCGTCTGCGTGATCCGATCGTGCCAAGGCACCCACCGCGGCTGTCCACTCCGTCGGGAAAAAGAGATCACACAGGCAATGGATCACCCCATCCCGCTCTCCGGGTACCGTCAGGGTATGAGTCATCCGCACCCCGACCTGAAAGCCGCCCCACCCCTTCCCGAAGGAGGGCTGCGGGTCATCGCCCTGGGCGGCCTAGGTGAGATCGGCCGCAACATGACCGTCTTCGAGCACGCGGGCAAGCTGCTCATCGTCGACTGCGGCGTGCTCTTCCCCGAGGAGACCCAGCCCGGCGTGGACGTGATCCTGCCGGACTTCACCTCGATCCGGGACCGACTGGACGACATCGTGGCCGTGGTCCTCACCCACGGCCACGAGGACCACATCGGCGGCGTGCCGTACCTGCTGCGCGAGCGGTCCGACATTCCCGTCGTCGGCTCCAAGCTGACGCTGGCGTTCCTGGAGGCCAAGCTCAAGGAACACGGCATCCGGCCGCGCACGGTGCGGGTGCGGGAGGGTGACCGGCGCGGCTTCGGGCCCTTCGACTGCGAGTTCGTGGCGGTCAACCACTCCATCCCCGACAGCCTCGCGGTCGCGATCCGCACCAGGGCCGGGATGGTGCTGCACACCGGCGACTTCAAGATGGACCAGTTCCCCCTCGACGACCGCATCACCGATCTGCGCGCCTTCGCCCGCCTCGGCGAGGAAGGCGTGGACCTGTTTCTCACCGACTCCACCAACGCCGAAGTACCCGGCTTCACCACCTCCGAGCGTGAGCTGAACCCGGCGATCGAGCAGGTGATGCGCACCGCGCCGCGCCGGGTCATCGTCTCCAGCTTCGCCAGCCACGTGCACCGCATCCAGCAGGTCCTGGATGCCGCCCACCAGCACGGCCGCAAGGTCGCCTTCGTCGGCCGGTCGATGGTCCGCAACATGGGCATCGCCCGTGACCTGGGCTATCTGAAGGTCCCCTCCGGTCTGGTCGTGAGCACGAAGGAGCTGGAGAAGCTCCCGGACCACAAGATCACTCTGGTGTGCACCGGCTCCCAGGGCGAACCGATGGCCGCGCTGTCACGGATGGCCAACCGCGACCACATGATCCGCATCGGCAAGGGCGACACGGTCCTGCTCGCCAGCTCCCTCATCCCCGGCAACGAGAACGCCATCTACCGGGTGATCAACGGACTCACCCGGTGGGGCGCCCACGTGGTCCACAAGGGCAACGCCAAGGTGCACGTCTCCGGGCATGCCAGCGCCGGCGAACTCGTCTACTGCTACAACATCGTCAAGCCCCGCAACGTCATGCCCGTGCACGGCGAATGGCGCCACCTGCGGGCCAACGGCGACCTCGCCATCCGTACCGGTGTCGACCCCGAGCGGGTCGTCATCGCCGAGGACGGCGTCGTCGTCGACCTGGTCGACAGGCGCGCGTCCATCACCGGCAAGGTCCCCGCCGGCAACGTCTACGTGGACGGCATGGAAGTCGGCGGCGCCACCGAAGCGTCCCTCAAGGACCGCCTCACCCTCGCCGCCGAAGGCGTGGTCACGGTGGTGGCGATCGTCGACGCAGACACCGGTGCCCTCGCCGAGGCCCCCGACTTCCTGGCCCGTGGGTTCGTCCACGACGAGACCACCTTCGAGCCGGTCATCCCCGTCATCGAGAAGACCCTGGCCACAGCGGCCGAGGAAGGCGTCGGGGACGCCCGCCAACTCGAACAACTCGTCGCCCGCGCCGTGGCGAACTGGGCGTTCCGCACCCACCGCCGCCAGCCCCTCATCATCCCCGTCATCATCGACGCCTGAGCCACAGCCCGGCAGCACGGTCCCGGTTCCGGCCGCGGCCCCGCGAGCGTCGAGGCGACCGTCGCGCCGCCCAGGGAGACGAACACCAGCCGGTGCCGGGGCCGCAGGCCGACCGCGAGGTCAGCTGAAGACCGCTGTCTCCCCGGCCCGTCGCGGACCAGCACGCGGCAACGTGTGTGCCGAGCGGCGCGAGCCCGAACGCTGTCGCGGTCAGTAGGTGGCCAGGGAGATGGCGATGTAATGCGCGGTGAAGGCTGCCACGGTCAGGCCGTGGCAGACCTCGTGGTAGCCGAACCAGCGGGGTGAGGGGTCGGGCCGCCGCAGGGCATGGACGACCGCGCCCGCGCTGTAGAGGAGACCGCCGACAACGATCAGGACGACTACGGCTGCTCCGCGGTGTGCAGGAAGTCCAGCAGATAGCGCACCGGCGCCCACCCCAAGGCCACGTAACACGGGGTGTACGGCCAGCGCGGAGCTCCGACCCACGGAACCCGGAACGCGATGCCGGCCAATGCGCCCGCCCATTCGAAGCCGCCCATCTCGATGTGGAGGGGGTCGCCGGCGTCGCAGTCGTCCCAGCCGCCCACTCCGATGGCTATGCGGCCACCGGCCATCTCCTCGGGCTGCTGACCGCGCTGCCTGCCCCCACCGCAGCAGGAGAACGCTTCTGGTCGGACCTGTGGAGGTCTTCGGGCACCGCGTACCTGCTGCCCGTCAACATCAAGGCTCTGGTGCTGCGTTCGCTGGCAGGAGAGGGAACCGCCCTGGCCCGGCAGGTCCTCTCGGCCGTCGATGAGATGACCCCGCCCCAGCGCTTGGCGGCCGGGGAGGTGATCGGTCAGGCCCTCGTCGAGTCCGACCATCTGCGCGACCTCAAGACACAGGTCCTCGGAGAACTGTGGCTCCGAGCTCTCGAGCTCACCGCCTGGCGCGTCCTGCACGCAGACCGCAGGTCGGACGATCCGGCTGGACGGAAAGCCTTCCTCGACGCCTGGACGAGCGTCTGAACGTCGGCTCCTCCAAGCTGCACGGTAGCCGCGCAGGACATGCGGCTCCCGTGCCCGACGACGCTTGCCGCGACCGAGGTCAAGAAGTTCCAAGCCGAAGTCGCAGCGGCCCCGGGCCTCCACAGATCAGGGGCCGCGCAGCAATGGCTGCGCGGCCCCTGATCCTGAGCCGGCCCGGCCCGAGAGCAGGCGCCTTCGTCCAGGTGGGCGGCAGGGCCTGCACGGGCGGCGGCCGCCTGACGCGGCGTGCGCGATCCCTCGGGCAGGTCTGCGAGGTCAGGCCAGGTTGATGTTCTCGGCCTGCGGACCCTTCTGGCCCTGGGTGACGTCGAACGTCACGGCCTGGCCCTCCTGGAGCTCACGAAAGCCTGTGGAGTTGATCGCGGAGTAGTGCGCGAAGACATCCGGGCCGCCGCCGTCCTGGGCGATGAAGCCGAAGCCCTTCTCCGCGTTGAACCACTTCACAGTTCCCGTTGCCATGTCTCATGCCTTCCAGTCGATGAACGCCTACCACTCCATGTGGCAGGCGGAGGTGATCGCCCTGGTCCCTGCGGCACAGCACAGCAAAACGCCCACACCAGAGGCGTGGGCAAGAGGGAATTCCGAACCACGACAGCTGACACAGACGCTACACGCCCACACGCCGCGTCACCATAGGAAAGATCACGCCGCACACCGAGACCGTGCGTGCGGTGCCCGCCGACGCTGACGGGCACGCTCATCTCATGCTGCTGCCGTCGGGTTCGCTGATTCGGCGGCGCGGCGGTATTCGGCGTTGAGGCGCTGGGCTTCCTCGAGCTGGTCTTCGAGGATGACGATCCGGCAGGCGGCCTCGATGGGGGTGCCCCGATCGACGAGTTCCCGGGCGCGGGCGGCGATGCGCAGTTGGTAGCGGGAGTAGCGGCGGTGGCCGCCTGCGGAGCGGAGTGGGGTGATGAGGCGGGCTTCGCCGATGGCGCGGAGGAAGCCCTGTGTGGTGCCGAGCATCTCGGCGGCCCGGCCCATGGTGTAGGCGGGGTAATCGTCGTCGTCGAGACGGCCGAACGTGTCGTCTGCTGTCATTGCACCTCTCTGTGGAACGCGCGGAGGGGCCCTGGCGCCGTACTGGCACCAGGGCCCCGAAGGAACTACTACACCATCTGCCGGCCCTGATACTGCACCGGCCCTCTGTTTCCGCAGACCCGACCGAGACGCTGTCGGGGGCGCGGGGATCGCGGTTGCTTGACCGGAGACCACCTCACTATCGATGTCCTGCGGTACCCGGGTCCAAGACTTCCACCCGGGCGATCCTGATGGCGCTCGGCTCCTCCGTTCTTCCCTCTTGATCAACTACTCACTGACGGAAACTGCGAATTGCTGGTACCGCAAACTGCTGGTGGCCTTGAACAGCGCCACTCTTCGGCAGTCGGCCCCGTCGCCCGTCCTGCGTCTGCTCTGGCTCAGAACCACACTGCCGAACCTCCCGGTGCGCGCGCCCGCAGCCGACGCCTTCACCGAGGTACTGCTCACTGACTTCACTGCTGGGTACTGCGAACTTTCACTTACGGGCACTGCCACTGCGGTACTGCTCATGGCGGCCCCTGATCACTGCGGGCCACCCGGTCCGGTCGTCAGTCCCGTCGCCGTCCTGCAACCGCTCTGACTTCGGAACTCCACCACCGCACCGTCCTGCGAATTGCAACCGCGGTACTGCTGCCCGGCAGTTCATCTCTGCCGGGCCTCGCTCGATCTCGGCTACGAGAGAAACCATAACCACGCCGCCGCCCAATGTCTACTCCGGCTGGCATAGATTTCCGCGCGCTCGAAGACGAGGTAGTCCGCCTCGACCGGTCTGTGGATGGTTCAAGCAGCTCCGAGGCTGGGTCCGGCGCTCACAGTGACCCACCGCCGCACAGCACGTCGGGCTGAACGTGACGTCGCCGGCTGCGCCGCGGCTACCGTCGGCGGGCACCGGCCAACACTGCGTCTCGCGAAGAGCACCACCGACCGGGACGGACGTTTCCAGCCGTGACGCCCCGCAGGTCGGCCGTTGACGGGCGTGGCACGAGGGTCTGCGCCGCCCTCGACGATCCCGGGATGATCGGAGCGGCTCGTGGAAGTGTGCACGCGGGTGCCGCGATCCGCGGGTCGACGCTCCTGCTGCCACCTCAGTGCCTTGACGAGGATCTGCTTCCTCGTTCCGCGGTCACTCTCTCGTGCTCCCCCAGCCGGTGGCATCGCCGCGAATGGGCGGCTTGCTCGAACCGGCACGGCCCCCGACTCGAGCAGACCGTGGGCCGCCAAGGCACGGGCTCACGGCAGCGGGTGCCGTCATGCGTCGACGTCTGCAATCAGATGTCCCTGACCGTGGTCACCGCTGGCGCTGTCATCACCGGTCGACTGGCTCTCGCAGCTGTCGGCGGCGGTTGAACCGTGACCCGGTTTGAGCGGTTGAGTTCTGACCCTCGCGTCGTCGGTGGTCTTGCTCAGTCGTTGCCGGTGGCGGTGGGGACGCGGCCGAGTTCGCGTCCTTTCATGCGGTAGGACTCGCCTTTGAGGGAGTGGACCTCGGCGTGGTGGACGAGCCGGTCGATCATGGCGGCTGCGACGGTCTCGTCGCCGAAGGTCTCTCCCCAGCGTCCGAAGGGCTTGTTCGAGGTGACGATCACGCTGGCCCTTTCGTATCTGTTCGAGATGAGCTGGAAGAACAGGTTCGCGGCCTCGGCCTCGAACGGGATGTAGCCGACCTCGTCGATCACGATCAGCGGGTAGCGGCCGAGCTTGACCAGTTCGTCCTGGAGACGCCCGGCGTGATGGGCGGCGGCCAGGCGGTCGACCCACTGGGCGGCGGTGGCGAACGCGACCCGGTGGCCGGCCTGGCAGGCCCTCACGGCGAGTCCGGTGGCCAGGTGCGTCTTGCCGGTGCCTGGGGGGCCGAGGAAGACGGCGTTCTCCTTGGCCGCTATGAAGTCCAATGTTCCCAGATGGGCGAGTTGTTGGCGCGTCAGGCCGCGCAGATGGGCGACGTCGAGTTCCTCGACGGTCTTGATCGCGGGGAAGCGGGCGGCGCGGATACGGCCCTCGCCGCCGTGGCTGTCACGGGCGGAGACCTCGCGCTGCAGGCAGGCGACCAAGTACTCGGTGTGGGTCCAGGACTCGGCCCGGGCCCGTTCGGCAAGGCGCTCGGCGGCGTCCAGCAGGGCGGGTGCCTTCAGGGCGCGGGCGAGAAAGGCCAGGTCGGCGGCGGTCTGCCGGCCCGTGCGGGCCGCGGGGCCGTTCGTCTTGGCCGTGCCGGCCGACGTGGCGCCCAAGGCCGCGGGAGTGGGGCGGGCCATCAGGTGTCCTCCTTCCCGCCGCCGCCCTCGATGAGGGTGAACATGCGGTCGTAGGCGCCCAGCTCGCGTTGCTCGACCTCGATGCCCAGGCTGTCGGGGGCCAGGACTGCTGATCTGGCGGTGGCGGCTCGGGCGGCCTGCTGGTGGATCACCTCGCCGCGCAGGGTTCGGGCCGCAGCCGCGTGCTCGGGGTCGGTGATCGACTGATGTCTGGCCCAGCAGCGGGCATGGCGGGCCACCATATCGTCGCCGCAGGTCACGGTGATCTCCTCGGTGTCGCCACGGACCGTCACCGTCCTGCCGATCGCGCGGGGGTGGACGGAGTAGTCGTTGGTGTCGACGCGGACGTAGTGGTCGCGTCCGAGACGGGTGCGAGAGGGCCACCAGTTGGGCGGGGCAACCGGCGGGATCGGCAGCATCTCGGCGCGGTCGGCCTCCCAACGGTCCACCGGCCGGGTGCCGATGATCCGGTGCTGTCGCCTGTTGGCGATCTTCAGCCAGGCCGCGAGCTGGGCGTTGAAGTCGTCGGGGCCGGTGAACGTGCGGCCGGGAAGGAAGCTGGTCTCCAGGTATCCGTTCGCGCGCTCGACCAGGCCCTTGGCTTCCGGGTCGCGGGGGCGGCAGAGATGCACCTTGACGGCGAGCAGACCAGCGAACGCGGCGAACTCGCTGGTCAGTCTGCCTTTCCCGACACCTGCCTCGTTGTCCCAGACCAGCATCTTCGGGACGGCCCCCCAGGCGGTCAGCAGGCGCCAGTGGCCGTCGATCAGGTCGCCGGTCTGCCGGGAGGGCAGCATCCGGGCGGTGATCACACGCGAGTAGCCGGAGACGATGACCAGGACCGGCGGCCTGCCCGACTGGCCGTAGCCGAGCGGGATGTCGGCCGGAGGGAACCACAGATCACACTGGGCGAGCTCACCGGGCTGGTAGACGGTCCGGGAGACCGGGTCCACGGGAAGGTAGGCCGGGCGCAGTTCGCGTACGCGTTCTTTGAGGATAGTCAGCCCACGTTCCCAGCCGATCCGCTCGGCGATCACAGTGGCGGGCATCGTCGGGGTCTGCTTGAGCAGCTCGCGGATGGCGGGTTCGACGGCGTCCACCGCCGAGCCCTTCAGCGGACGCTGGTAGACCGGCGGCCGGTCGGTGGCCAGAGCGCGTTTCACCGTGTTCTTCGAGATCCCCAGGTGACGGGCGATCGCCCGGATCGGCATCTGCTCGGCCCGGTGCAGCCGACGGATCTCAGCCCAGTCCTCCACGGAAATCACCCTCTCCTCCTGACCCCTCAATGAAGATCAGGATGATCAGACGATCGCGAGGTGGGTCACCGTTGATCCGCCGTTCAGCGGTCAGTTTTCACCCGTCGCCGAGAGCAGCCACGCGGAGGCAGAGGGTGTCGGATGTGCTGAGGGATTCCGCCCGCTTGGGCGAGTTCGCCGCCGTCTTCGACTCCCCGCGGAGAAGGACGGGGCCGCCCACGCATCTGCACTTCCATGTCGCCCGGATCCTGCAGGGCACACTGGGGATCCCGGAGACGGTGGGATGTACCGGGTTGCGATCGAGGACGTCAGCGCCTGGACCGGGGGCGACTTCAGCTGTTCCGACCACTGAGCGACGGCGACGGGAACCCGCTGCACGCAGTGTGGGCCCGACCGGCGTACCGGTCGGGCCCACACTGCTGGTCAGATGTCGGCTCGTACCTGCTTACCCGGTCAGACCGTCACGGGGGTGCCGAGCATCGCGGAGGCGTGCTGCAGCGAGCCGGGGATGCCCAGAGGCGCGGCCTTGGGGAGGGCGCGGCAGGTGAAGCCGAGCTGAGTCATGGCCCGGAGGACTTCGGCGGCGCTGAAGTCACGGCGGTCCTGGCGGGTGATGACCTGGCCGACTTGCTTGACGGGGTACTGGCGGCGGCCGATGATCACCGATTCTCCGGTGACCGGTTCGGGCTTGATGCCCTTCATCGATTCCAGTACTCCGCCCTTGGTGAGCTCGAAGGGGAAGCGGGCGATGACGCAGCGCATGTGGCCTCACAGGGGAGAAGGGAAGAACGGTCCGACCAGGGGCGAGGCGTTTCAGCGGGAGAGGGCGAGGATGCCCGTGGCGCTGCCTTGCTCGTCTACGACTCGCAGAGCACCGAGCCGACGGGAGCGCATCGCGTGCTCGGCTTCGCCTTCGTGGTCACGGGTGAGGTGGACGATCCGTGGTCGCCGAGGATGTCGCGCAGGCGGACGCGGTCCGTGTGAGCGCCGCTGTCGCGGACGGCGGTGAGGTCGGTTCGGGTCACCAGGCCGATGCGCTGGTCGTCCTGGTCGCAGACGACCAGTCGGCCCGTGCGTGCGGCGGCCATGACGGCCAGCGCCACCTCGACGCTCATGTCGTCACAGACCTGCGGTCCGGCCGCGTCCATGACCTCCACCGCCGTCCTGAGCACGGGGTTGGCGTCCGCCGAGCGGGGCTGCATCTGAATCAGCGTCAAAAGGTGCCTCCTGCAGAGATGGGTCGGCTTCCCGATCACGAAGGTTCTAGGCCACCGCTTCGAGGACGGGCTGGCGTACCGGGGTGCGCCGGGTCGCCCGGGAAGGGCGGCGGCCTCGGGAGGAGGCGCTGCGCTTGGGGCGTTCGGTCACCGGTGCGGTGATGACGACCGGGATGCCGGACGGGGCCTGGGCTCCGGTGATCCGGCTCAGGGCCTCGTCGCCCGAGCGGATCTCGGTGGTCTGCGGCCGGATCCCCGCGTCCGACATGAGGCGGACCATGCCGCGGCGCTGGCTGGGTGTGACGAGGGTGACGACGCTGCCGGATTCGCCGGCGCGGGCGGTACGGCCGCCGCGGTGGAGGTAGTCCTTGTGGTCGGTCGGCGGATCGACGTTGACGACGAGGTCGAGGTTGTCGACGTGGATGCCGCGCGCCGCGACATTGGTCGCCACCAGTACGGTGACGTGCCCCGTCTTGAACTGCGCCAGCGTGCGGGTGCGCTGCGGCTGCGACTTGCCACCGTGCAGAGCGGCGGCCCGTACCCCGCTGTTGAGCAGGTCCTGGGTCAGCCGGTCGACGGCGTGCTTGGTGTCCAGGAACATGATCACGCGGCCGTCGCGGGCGGCGATCTCGGTCGTGGCGGCGTGCTTGTCGGCGCCGTGGACGTGCAGGACGTGGTGCTCCATCGTCGTGACCGCACCTGCCGACGGGTCGACCGAATGCACGACGGGGTCGGTCAGATAGCGGCGAACCAGCAGGTCGACGTTGCGGTCCAAGGTGGCGGAGAACAGCATCCGCTGCCCCTCCGGACGCACCTGGTCGAGCAACGCGGTGACCTGCGGCATGAAGCCCATGTCGGCCATCTGGTCGGCCTCGTCCAGCACCGTGATGCCCACGTGGTTCAGCCTGCAGTCACCACGGTCGATGAGGTCCTTGAGCCGTCCGGGCGTCGCGACGACGACCTCGGCCCCGCCGCGCAGCGCGCCGGCCTGCCGGCCGATCGACATCCCGCCCACCACCGTGGCCAGCCGCAGCCTGACGGAACGAGCGTACGGCGTGAGCGCGTCGGTCACCTGCTGCGCCAACTCACGCGTCGGTACGAGGATCAATCCCAGCGGCTGGCGGGGCTCAGCACGCTGTCCAGCGGTACGGGCGAGCAGGGCGAGGCCGAAGGCGAGGGTCTTGCCGGAACCGGTGCGCCCGCGGCCCAGTACGTCACGGCCCGCCAGGGAATTCGGCAGCGTCGCTCCCTGGATCGGGAACGGTGCGGTCACACCCTGCTTGCCGAGTTCGGTCAGCAGGTGCTCGGGCATGTCGAGATCGGCGAAGCCCTCAACGGGGGGCAGCGCGGGGGTGATCGTCCTGGGCAGCGCGAACTCACCTTGCACTGCGGCTGGCCGGCGGCCGTAACCGCCGGAACGGGCAGGGCCGCCGGAACGGCGCGGTGCCTGCAAGCCCATGCGACTGCCGCCCTTTCCGGCGCCGGCACTGCCGTGACGGGAGCGGTCGAAGCGGTCGTTCGTGCGTGTGCGGTTCATGCGGAACCTTCCTCGATGTGGCGCATATCAAGGAATTCCCGCAGCAATGAGCGGCATGGAGAATTACAAGTATGGACCGGTGGCAAAAGAAAAGATTTGGGCCGGCGGAAATATCCGGGAGCACAGGTGCTGAAATGGGGGGACGCGATGG
The DNA here is from genome assembly GCF_040303265.1 of Streptomyces sp. NPDC096040. Lineage (NCBI taxonomy): Bacteria > Bacillati > Actinomycetota > Actinomycetes > Kitasatosporales > Streptomycetaceae > Streptomyces > Streptomyces sp. NPDC096040. The sequence continues at coordinate 32,854 of NZ_JBEOTA010000037.1, read as the reverse complement.
GGACGTAAGATCCGGGCATCGGCTGCGGCGCAGCTCTTCAGGACGCTCCTGCATCACTCACGGAGGAGCGGCGCGGGGTGAGACTGCGGATTCGTCGTCCCGCGGGTGAAACCGCTGCGGGAGATGCGTGCAGCTGGGGCCCGCACCCCGAAGGATGCGGGCCCCAGCTACAAAATATGCGTCAGCGTCAGGCCGGAACGATGTTCTCGGCCGTCGGGCCCTTCTGGCCCTGCGCGATGTCGAAGGTTACCTTCTGACCTTCGAGCAGCTCACGGAAGCCCTGCGCGGCAATGTTGGAGTAGTGGGCGAACACGTCAGCGCCGCCACCGTCCTGCTCGATGAAGCCGAAGCCCTTTTCCGCGTTGAACCACTTCACGGTACCAGCAGCCATGTCATATCTCCTTTGGGGCAGTACATCGGAATCCGCACTGCGCGGAGGCCGTGTCGCCGCGATGATTACCCCGCCCGGAAATGACCGGAAATACAAGAGCGCTCCCAACCGACAGAACCGGATGGGGCACTTGAAGTCTCGGGAACCACAACTGCAACTGAGATCGACAGTAGCACACTGGAACGGCCCGTGCACATTACGCAATTCCGCTCTACTCAGTGCGGCAAAATCTCTCACTACACGGTCCGCCAAAGCCTCACTTCGCGAGCACAGATATTGATCCACTTGGAGTGCTGCGTTTCAGGAAGAGCGGTCTCACAAAGTGCAACCCTGACCGCCAGCAGCACCCCCGCCTCGCTCCTCATGCGGGCGGGACATTCGAAGACAAATGCGAGCTGAGGGGTACGCGATTTCGATGGCCCTGGGAGTGCCGGGGGTGAGGGAGTCGCCCGGAGAGGCCGCTGGCGCAGGCGATCACCACGCCAGGGCAGAGACGACGGCACACACGGAGCGGACGGCGTCCAGCGGCTCCTGCATGACGGCCACCATGCAGGAGAAGCCGGTGCCCAGCGAACCGGCACACCGCGTCATTCCGAAGGGAATGCGAAACTCCAATTCGGGACGGTCCCACGGCACGGCGGGCGGGTTCGCGAACGAGGTCCCGATCCGCACCGCACCGACGCTTTGGTAGAAGTCCTCGGCTGGAAGATGCGACACGACCTTGACACGGTCGAGCCCGGCGGCACGGGCCTCGGACTGCATGTGCGCTCAGCGGTGGGTGAGCATGCCTTCGCGCAGGCGGGCAAGGGTGCGTGACAGGAGCCGGGAGACGTGCATCTGGGAGACGCCGAGGTGCTCGCCGATCTGGGCCTGGGTGAGTTCCTCGACGAACCTCATGTGGATGATCTGGCGGTCCCGCTCGTCGAGTTCGGCGATCAGCGGGGCCAGGGTGTGGAAGTCCTCGACCAGTTCCAGCGCCTGGTCTTCGGCACCGATGAAGTCCTGCAGGGCGGCTTCGCCGTCTTCGCTGCCGCCGATCGCGGCGTCCAGGGAGGAGGAGTTGTAGCCATTGGCGGCCAGTCGGGCCTCCCTCACCTCTTCCTCGGGCAGGCTCATCAGCTCCGACAGTTCTTTGACCGTGGGCGTGCGGCCGAGCCGGCTGCGCAGCTCCTCGGTGGCGCGGGCGAGCTGGACGCGGGCCTCCTGCAACCGGCGCGGCACGTGCACAGCCCAAGTGGTGTCGCGGAAGAACCGCTTGATCTCACCCACGATGTAGGGGATCGCGAAGGAGGTGAACTCCACCTCGCGCGTCAGTTCAAACCGGTCGATCGCCTTGATCAGGCCGATCATGCCGACCTGAACGATGTCCTCCATCTCCTCCGCACCCCGGCTGCGAAAACGGCCGGCCGCATAGCGCACCAGGGACATGTTCATCTCGATCAGCGTGCTGCGGGCGTAGCTGTACTCGGGCGTGCCCTCCTCCAGGACCGCCAGCTGGTCGAAGAACAGCCTCGAGAGTTCGCGGGCGTCCTTGGGCGCCACCCGGGAGGGGTGGGCGACCTCCGGCAGCTCGCCCGTCTGCGTGTCCGCTGCCGGAATGCTCATGAGCGCCATATCGTTCCCTCTCAAAGGTCGAGCCAACCGCTACCGCCTGCACAAACGGCCGACGCCGCAGCGTTTACCCCTTCATCCTGCAATTACACCCGTCCTGCGTACGAATCGGCCCCGGTGTTCGCGTGAGAGGCGGGCTGGGCAAAGGGGCGGCTGGGCTCGAGCGAAGCTGAGTAGGGCAGCGGCACATGGGACATCGGTCGGCCGGCTACCGGAGCGCAGCCGACCGGGTTGCTTGAGAACGCATACGCCGCCTAATCGTCGGTACCCGGGAGTGATCACAAGCGACCCATGCCCGTCAGCGGACCGGATCGTGCCGTCTCCCGCCACCGGACGGGATTCGATCTGTCGCAGGCGGAAGAGTCCATCGAGATCAACGTCCCGCCCGTCTCCTGAGCCGAGGCTTAGCCCGAGCCCACGCGCCTCTTCTGCCGTCCACCGGGGAGCGCGCAGCCGACGAGTCGTCCCAAGACCAGACGCTCGGTAGCGGCCATAGCCTCGTCCACCCACTCTCGCCCGACCGACACCTCGCCCGCCCCGTTCCTCAGCGACCCCACCGTCCGGGGACGGAAATGAGGGCGGCCCCCATGAGAGTGAGCGGGGCCGTCCCGTTGCCCTGGTCAGGCAGGGAGGTAGCAGCGAATGGTGGTGCCGTCAGGGCCGGTGTGGACACGGACGAGGTCGGCGAGTTGGTGGACGAGTAGGAGTCCACGGCCACCGGGCTGCCTGGGATTCGGCGGGCGGCGGCCGGCCAGGGGATCGGTCAGTTGTCCGCCGTCGTGGACCTCGCAGACGATCCGGCCGCTCTCGGGCCAGATCCGCAGTGTCCCCGAGCCGGCGCCGTGGACGACGCTGTTGGTGGTCAGCTCCGCCACCACGAGTTCCAGATCTCCCAGGCTCACGCCGGACACGCCCAGAGACCGCGCCTGGGACACTGCGAAGTCGCGAGCGTCGGGCAGTGTCTGCGCGGCGAAAGGGCAGGCCGCGGCGCCGAGTGGGGCGAGCAGGGGCTCGTTGTAGCGGGCGATGATCTGCTCGGGGCTGTAGGCGGTGGATCGCGTTTCGCCACCGGCGTCGATGACGACCGGGTGGGTCGCCAGGGCGTCACTGAGGGCCTGCTTCTCCAGCCGGTCGGCGTCGTAGGGGCACAGGATGGTCACCCCGCGCCCGGTGAAAGCGGCGTTGATCAGCGCCTCGTGCTGGACGCACGCCGGGTACTCGACGGCGGAACGACCCTGCCAGATCGGCTCGCCGATGATGCGCACCCGGCGGGCTCCCGTGTGGGCGTCGGCGAACTTGCGCAGCACGCTGGGGATGATACGGCCGGGGTTGCGGCCGGCCTGGGTCATGTCGATGAAGCGCACCTCCGCCGCTCGCTCACCCAGCCCCACGCGGATCAGCTCCAGGCGATCCGGCGGGGCGGCGACGGCTGCGGGCTCACCGGCGTCCAGCCCTTCTCTCAGGAAGGGAACCGTCCCCGCGATGTACTGGTCCGTGCCGCGGTAGAAGAGCGCCGGGTGAACGAACGGCTCGTGCGAGGTGGCTGTGCTCATCACGCAGCCACCTCGATCGCGGCGAGCCCGGGCCAGAAAAGCTCAAGGATGTGGGGCAGCTGCGCCGGAGGCCGGTGAAGCACGATCCGCTGCCCTTCGGGGAGACACTGGGCGGTGACCGCCAGGTCTGTCACACCGGCCACATCGACGAACCTCACCCGGGACAGATCCACATGCAGCACGCCCGTGGGCCGCTCGACCAATTGCTTCAGCGCCTGCTGCCAAACGGTCCGTGTGTTCATGCTGATCTCCCCAATCGCCCCCAGCCCGGAACTGTCAGGCAACGGATTGATCTGCAGTACCGCGCCACGTGGCGGCGCGTCGGGGGACCCGCCCACGCCAGGTGGGACATCCACGCTCTTCCCCCAGTTCCCCGGGCTGGGCCGCACGGCGGCCCCCTATCGATCAGTTGACAGGATACCCGGCCAGGCACCGAGGACGCCCAGCCTGGCCAAGAGACGGAATGCCGCCTGCAGTCCTCTCTGCAGTCCTCTCACGTCCGGCGCGAACTGTGGTCCGCGCCTCTTATCCCTGAGAGGGTTCCTGATCGCATCTTGACCTTCGACCTGGAAAACCAGGCCACAGGGCCCGGCGGGGTCAGCATGGCTACCGGTGAGGCGAGCTGTGGCGGGTCAGGGGACCCGCTCCGTCGGAGTCCTCCGGTAGTGGCGTCCGCGCCTGGAAGGGGCGGGCTCAGGACTCGATGCTGAGTTCCGCCCAGACCGTTTTGCCGGGGTGGCGTGGGATGACGCCCCAGCGTAGGGCGAGTCGTTCGAGGAGCTGCATGCCGAAGCCGCCGGGCTCGGTGTTCGGGGTGGCGCGTATGCGGGGCTGGCGGTCGCCGTGATCGCTGACCGCGATGCGCAGCAGCCGGCCGTTCCAGGTGACTCGGATCAGGGGTGGACCGGCGCCGTGGCGGATGGCGTTGGTGATCAGTTCCGAGACGAGCAGTTCGGCGGTCTGGATCACCGGGTGCCGACGCAGCGGCCCGCCGAAACCTTCCACACAGTCGCCGACCCAGTGCCGGCCGGCTGCGATGCTCGCCGTGACCGCAGGGAAACGCGATTCACAGGATGAGATGATTGGTTCGCCTCTCACGAGCTTCCTCCAGCGGGGTGGCCCAACGCCGCCGCCGACAGGCGGTGCGCAGCCGATGGCAGCCATCTGTCGGGTTACCCCTGGCTACCTGGTGAACCATCTGTGTCGGCCGGGGGGCCGTCAGATTCTGTGAAGGGTCATCCGTCGGCATAGGGACAGGGTTGGTGGTGGCGGGCTGGGGGACGCTGGCAGAATCAGGTCCCGTCATGGGAAATGAGGCCACGCCGGTCGCGCTACCGCCGTGGCCTGAGGGCGAGGGAGCCGGCATGGGACAGGTTTCGGATGTGGAGATTCCACTGGACCGTGATGTGTTCCTGCGGACGTTGGTGCGTGAGTTGGCGACGTCGCTGGAGTCGGTGATCGGTCTGGAGGAGGCGTCCGGCTACGTCAGCCTGGTGGGGCAGGCCGTCGGCACGCAGATCGACGAGATGTACCTCAAGGCGGTGGGAGCCGACCGGCTCACGGGTGAGCAGGTCGCCGAGGCACTCGTGGATCTCAAGCGCCGCATCAACGGTGACTTCTACGTCATCGAGCACGACGAGACGAAGATCGTGCTGGGCAACCGGGTGTGCCCGTTCGCGGAGAAGGTGGTGGGCCGGGAGTCGATGTGCATGATGACGTCCAACGTCTTCGGCACCATCGCCGCCCGCAACCTGGGCTACGCGCGGGTGGAGCTGGAGGAGACCATCGCGCGCGGTGACGCGGGCTGCCGCGTGGTGGTGCACCTGGTCCCCGACGTGGATGTCGAGACGGTGAGCGGCCGTGAGTACTTCGGCGACCCGGCTGTGGCTCCATGACCCTTGGCCTCTTCCGGGCCATCACCAGACCGCTGCCCCATCCGGTGCTGCTGTGCGGGGCCGACGGCCGTGTGCTGGCCGCCAACCCGGCGGCCTGCCGCTGTGACGACCGGCTGCGCCCGGGCGCCAGCGTGTTCGATCTACGGCCCGACGACACACCGTGGCTGCGTCAGCAGCTGGCTGTATGGCTGCGCAGCGGCAGCCCCGTGCCGGGCGCGATGGTCATCAAGGACGCTGACGGCCGCATGCGGCGGTTTCGCTGTCACGGGGCGCGGGCGACATGGTGGGACGGCCCGCAGCCGGCCATACAGCTGCATCTCGTCGAGGCGGGGACGTCCGACCAGTTCGTCGTGCTCAGCCAGCAGGTGGAGGCGCTGAACCGGGAGGTTGCCTTCCGCCGAGCCACCGAAGTGGACCGGGCGCGGTTGCTGGCCGCTGAACGGGCCACCCGTGCGCAGTTGCAGCACCTGTACGACCTGACCGCCGCCCTGGCCGGTGCGATCACCCTCGCGCAGGTTTCCCGTGTCGTCAGCGAGGTGGCGCCGGCCGCCCTGGGGGCCACCTCGGCGGAGCTCTATCTGCATTCGGCGCGGCTGGTGCCGCCCTTGCAGCCGGAGGACAACGGTCTTCCGGCTGACGCGGGGGGCTGGACCGACCTGGACCGGCCGTCTTCCGCAGACGGCTCGCTTCCGTGTGAAGCCGCGGATGCGGTTCCGCTCGCGCTGTCGTTGGAGGCGGACGGTGTCCAGCTGGGCATGCTGATCGTCTACGGCGTACACAGCTCTACGGCTCCCGAGCATGTGACTGCTGTGGCCCAGCAGATCGCCCAGGCCCTGCGCCGGGCCGGGCTGCACGAGCACGAGCACCGGGTCGCCGAACGCCTGCAGCTCAGCCTGCTGCCCCAGCTGCCACACCTGCCCGGTCTGGAGACGGCCACCTGCTACGCCCCGGGGAGCGACCTGCTCTCGGTCGGCGGCGACTGGTACGACGTCTACGACGTGGACGCCGATCACATCGGCCTGAGCATCGGCGACGTCGCCGGCCACGGACTGCACGAAGCGACCGTCATGGCACAGATCACCGCCGCGCTGCGCAACATCGTGCCGCGCTGCGGTACCGACCCCGCCGCTGTCCTGGACGAACTCAACACCTTCCTGGGCCGCTACCACCCGGAGCGCATGGCCACCGCCTGCTACCTGGTCTTCGACCGCCGCACCCGCGCCCTGACCTACGCCAGGGCCGGCCATCCGCCGCCACTGCTCATTCACGCCGACGGCACCAGCGCCTACCTCGACCGCGCCGTCTCACCACCTCTCGGACCCGTCCGGAACATCGGCTACCGACAGGCCGACACCATCGTGGCCGAGAACGACACCCTGCTGCTGTACACCGACGGGCTGATCGAGCGCCGTCGCGAAGACCTCGCCGTAGGAATGCAACGGCTGACCGTCTGCGCCCGCACCACCAGTGGCCTGGACATCGCCGAGCTGTGCGACCGGTTCCTGCACCACCAGCCCGAGGCGGCATTCCCCGACGACCGGGCCCTGCTCGCCGTCCGCTTCCCCCCACCGGCCTGACCGGCCCTCCACTCAGGACAACAGGCCGCACCGGCACCGACGACGACGGCGGGTCCTAGCCTTCGGCAGCCGCCGGAGAGTAATTGTTCCCGGTGCTCCGGAGCGGGGAGCCCGAGTACGTCGCTGCCGTGCCGGACGCCGCCCCGCGTCATAGCCTGCTCCGTCCAGAAGCCCCGTCGGGATGGTTCCCGACGGGGCTCATTGAGTACCGCATTCAAGCGACGTCGTCACTTTCTGCATTCGATGGCTACTCTGTGTATGGTCTCCTCATGGCCGCCCCCAGTGCCGTCCGCCGCCTCCTGCTCGCCACCGGCTTTCTGGTGCTTGTGCAGGCGGGGATCGGTTTGGTCATCAATCTCTACGGCCTCTATCCGACTCACCATCGGGGCTCTCGGGCGGGGGTCCATCGCATCAGGGCCTACGAGAGCTTCACCTGGGCGGTCGGGCACGGCACCTTCGCCCTCGCCGTGCACATCGCGCTCGGCCTCACGCTCCTCCTGATGTCGATCGTCGCGGCAACGCGTGCCGTGCTGCTCCGTCAGCGCGCGGTCGCGTTCTGGACCGTGCTCGGGGCGCTCCTGGTCATCGGTGCCGCTGTATTCGGTGGGAGCTTTCTCGCCAACGGCAAGACCCTCAACTCACTGCTGATGGCCCTGTTCGCGCTGAGCGCCGAGGTGTGCTTCCACCTCGCCATCGACCTTCTGCCTTCCGGGCGGCACGGAGCTGTGGCCACCCTCCCCTGAGGTGCGCCGCGTGATCAGCAACGCCTCACTCCAGGGTGACGTGCATGCCACCCTCGGCCAGGGCACCGAGGACCTCGGCGAACAGGTCGTAGGACTGACCGTCCGGGGTCATGGCCTGGGACAGGTACTCGCGAGCGGTCACTGAGGCTTTTCAGCCGTGCCGCTCCAGGGTGAGAACGGCCTTGGTGATTGACGTCATGCGGTTGGGGCTGCATCGGGCTCTGCGGAAGATTCGCCAGGATTTCAGGCGGGCGATTCCTCGTTCGCCGGGTACACGGGCGGCGGACAAGGCTCGGTTGGGCGTCTGCTCGGTCGGGGTGAGTTCGCCCTGGGGCGGCCGGCGTTTGGGGTTGGTGACCCACTCGCCCGCGCCGCTGTAGGCCATGTCGGCGGTCGTGCGTTCGGCCGGCCAGGGCGGGTGAGAGCCACAGCGTGCGGCCGCCCGGATCCGCGATGACCTGCACATTCACACCGTGTCGCTCGTGCTTCGTCGAGTAGCCCGCGCGCCCGTCGCCGACCCGGTCGCACTCGGCGAGCGTGCCGTCCGTTAGAACGTAGTCGGGGTTTGTCTCGCGTAGGACCTTCAGCAGGCCCGGCGCCTTGGCGGCCAGGTGCTCGACGACGGTGGTGACGTACGCGTGGGCGGTGCCGACGGAAATACGGAAACCCGCGGCGAGCTGACCCAGGGGGTCGTCGCGACGCAGGTATGCCAGAGCGATCACCGCGCACTCGGACGGCCGGAGTTTGCAGCGTCGGTCACCCTCACGAGTGATGATCAGCATCGTCACCCACTCCACGAGTGCGTGCGGGACGTCGAGTGCGGCAGGGTACGGAACCAACAGGGCTCCTGAGCCGGAGAGTTGAGACCTAGACACCTCTCTCACGGCACGGGAGCCCTGTCCGTTGCCTACGGCCCCCCGTCACCCGTCCGGGGGCTACTCTGAAAACCCTCACTGCCCGGCCCATTCGTGTGGGTGATCCGCCGTGGAGACGGTTCCTGCCTGGCTTACTTGGATTCGACTCGCACGAGCAGGTCGGGACCGGCCATCACCGCGTCACACGCCTCCTGCCAGGCGGAGGCTGCGGGGCAGAGCTGGGTGCGGAGGTAGGCCCAGGTGAGCCGCGCTACCGCAGCCACCCGCTCGGGGTTCTCGTCCGTGGTCTCGGCGACGTCGTATCCGGAGATCCCGCCCAGTCCGTGCCCGGCGCCGAGCACGGTGAGCAGGGTCTTGGGTCCGGGGGCGAGAGTGTAGGGATCGGCGTGCCAGTCCGGGCCCATGTCCGTGAAGTGCCGGGAGTCGTCCTTGTCTCCGGCGACGACCAGCGCGGGTGTGGTCATCGTCGAGAAGTCCGTGGTCCGGAAGAACGGCACGTTCGCCGCCCATGGTCCGTTCAGGACATCGCCGCCCCTGCCGGGTGCGGCCAGCAGCACACCCGCCTTGATCCGGGGCTCGAGGAGGTTCACCTCCTGTCCGCCGTCGGGGTCGGTGAGCCGGGCGCCCAGCAGGAGGCAGGCGGTGTGGCCGCCCATCGAGTGTCCGGCAACGGCGACCTTGCCGTGGTCGATGCGCCCGGCGAGTTGCGGCACGGCCGCCTCGATGACGTCGAGCCGGTCGAGGATGTGCGTCATGTCCTCGGCCCGTGAGCGCCAGAACAGGGACGCTCCGGGGGCGGTGGCGGTGTGCAGGTGGCTCAGCGTCCTGGAGCTGAGGTGGGTGGGCTGGATGACGACGAAGCCGTGTGCCGCCCAGAAGTCGGCGAGCGGTGCGTAGCCGTTCAGTGAGGAGAGGTTGTTCGAGGGGCCTTGCCCGTGGGAGAGGAGGATGACGGGCAGGTCGGATCCCGTCACCGGCGCGGAGACGCGCGCCTGAAGGTCCACGGGGCGTCCGGGCACGGACAGCACCAGCGGGCTGAACGAGAGGACGGGAGCGGGCGATCCGAAGACGTCGGACGCGGAGGTTGATCCACTCATGAATGCTTATGTCCCTTCGATGGCGCCTGCTGTCGGCCAGGGACAGGGAGGCGCGCAAAAGCGTCCGGCTTCAGCTATGGTGAGAAGCGGATCGTCGTTCCACTTAAACATACGGAACGCTGTTCCGCTTCGTCAATGGTCATCGGAAGGAGAGCGTGGTGCCCACTGCAGGCCAGCCCGGCCAGGCGTCGGCCCGAAGCAAGCGGGCCGACGCCGTGCGCAACCAGCAGACGCTGCTTGCCGCCGCCGCCGAGGTGTTCGTGACCTCGGGCGTCGATGCGCCGATCCGTGAGATCGCGGCCAGGGCGGGCGTCGGATTGGGCACGATCTACCGCCACTTCCCGACGCGGGCGGATCTCGTCGTCGCCGTCTACCGCCACCAGGTCGAGGCCTGCGCCGAGGCCGGCCCGAGCCTGCTGGCCGGTGCCGACTCCCCGCTCGCGGCACTGCGCCAGTGGATCGACCTCTTCGTCGACTTCCTGGTCACCAAGCACGGACTCGCCAACACGCTGCAGTCGGACAACAGCGGCTTCACCGCGCTGCACACCTACTTCGTCGACCGCCTGGAGCCCGTCTGTGCGCAGTTGCTCGACGCCGCAGCCGACGCCGGGGAAATCAGGCCGGGTACGCAGCCCTATGAGCTGATGCGCGGCATCGGCAATCTCTGCGTCGGGCGTGACGGCGATCCCCGCTACGATCCCCGCCGCTTGATCGACCTGCTGCTCCAGGGACTACGGCGACCGCAGCCATCCTGATGCCGACGACGGTCAACGGCCCCATCGCCACGGCCGGGAGCCGGTGCCCTCCACGACGAACCAACCCAACCGGCTGGCCAGTGCCCCACCGCCCGTCGAGCAGGCCCCCGGCCGTCGTCACGCCGGATGTGGTCACCGACCCGGCGCCTGCGTCCTCACGCTCAGCCCTGGAGGTAGGCGAGCACGGCGAGCACCCTGCGGTTGTCCTTCTCGGACTGCTCCAGGCCGAGTTTGGTGAAGATGTTGTTGCTGTGCTTGCTGACTGCCTTTTCGGAGATGAACATCCGGCCGGCGATGGCCGCGTTGGACCGGCCCTCGGACATCAGGGTGAGCACCTCGCGCTCGCGAGGGGTCAGCGTCTGCAGGGGCGGGTCGGCAGAACGCCGGCCGAGCAGTGCGGTGACCACGTCCGGGTCCATCACCGTGCCACCGGCGGCGACCTGGCGCACCGCGCCGATGAAGTGATCGACGTCCATCACCCGGTCCTTGAGCAGGTAGCCGACGGCGCCGGCCTGGTCGGAGAGGAGCTCGCGGGCGTAGAGCTGCTCGACGTACTGGGACAGCACGAGCACCGGGAGGCCGGGGACGCGCTCGCGGGCCTCGATCGCGGTGCGCAGGCCCTCGTCGGTGAAGGTGGGCGGCAGCCGTACGTCGACCACGGCGATGTCCGGGCGGTGTGCGTCCAGGGCGCGGGCGAGCGAGGGCGCGTCGCGGACCGCGTCGAGCACCTCGTCGCCGTACGCCTGGAAGATCCGCACCAGGCCGTCCCTGAGCAGGGCGAGGTCCTCGGCTATGACAACGCGCATGGCAACGACATCCTCACCTCGGTCGGGCCGCCGCTGGGGCTGTCGACGGCCAGGGCGCCGTCGAAGGCCGCGAGGCGCCTGGCAATGCCGTGCAGTCCGCCGCCGTCGTCGATTGTGGCACCTCCGCGGCCGTCGTCCGCCACCGTCATCTTCAGTTCGCCGGAGGCCCGGCCGGGACCGCGGGTGAACTCGACGGAAATCCGGATCTGCCGGGCCCCGGCGTGCTTGATCGCGTTGGCCAGCGTCTCGGCGATCGCGAAGTAGGCCGCCGACTCCACCGGCGCGGGCAGCCTTCCCGGCAGTCGTACCTCCACCGCGGTGGGCACGGGGTTGGCCAGCGCGAGGGCCTGGACCGCGCCGTCCAGGCCGCGGTCGGCCAGTACCGGCGGGTGGATGCCGCGTACGAGGTCGCGCAATTCCGCCAGCGCGCCGGCGGTGGAAGCGCGGGCCTCGGCGAGCAGCCGGCGGACTGCCTCGGGATCGTCCGCGACGCGCTCGGCGAGGCCCAGGTTCATCCCGAGCGAGACGAGCCGGGCCTGCGCGCCGTCGTGCAGGTCCCGCTCGATCCGCCGCAGTTCGCTGGCACCGGCGTCCACCGCTTCGGCACGCGACTGCGCCAACTGCCCGACTCTAGCCAGCAGTTGAGCTTTGCCGGTCGGGGCGAGCAGTGAGCGCATCAGCCGGGCGTTGAGCCGCGCCAGCGGCTCGGTGGAGAGGTACCAGGCCGCGAGGATGACCGGTCCCGCGAGGGCGACCAGGAGCGTCTGCCCGAGGCCGTGCATGGGGAAGAAACCGAACGGTTCGCGGAACACCTCCGGCGGGGTCACCGCGACCAGCAGCGGGTAGCCGCTGTAGAACACTCCGGCCAGGAACAGCACCAGAGACATGCCGGAAGTGAGCCAGCCGGCCACCGAGTTGGCGAGCAGCCACGCGCAGTCGCGCCAGCTCGCCGGATCGCGCAGCACCGCCTGCAGTTGGGTCAGCCGGTTTCCCGGCGGCGTCGGCAGGTAGGGACGGGCAATGGGCGCCCCGAGCCGCTGTCCGGCCCATCGGCGATGCGGATCAGCGAACCAGCGCACCGCGACCGCGCAGAGCAGGGTCATCGGCAGCCCCAGCCCGAACGGGACCAGCGCCACCGAGGCGATCCACAGGCAGCACAGGACGGCGCCGAGCATCGAGGCGAGCGACAGCAGCAGCGAGTGACCCAGCAACGTGAAGCGGGCCGCCGGCCCGGAGCGCGCGACGGGCGTGCCAGGAGTCACCGGTCCCGAGCCCGCAGCCGCGTGGCACTCGCCCGTTGCGGCCATCCCCACCCACCTCCCTCTCTCGCCTCCAGCGTGGCCGATCATCCCAGCCCCGCACAGTGGAGTTTTCTCCACCCCCGGTGGGCTTTTCCCCACCTCCGAACGGCTCCCCAGCTCCAGTGTCCGCGCAGCTCGCCGAAGGGAGGCTGGTGCCGTCCCGAACAGATGTCAGCCGATGATCCGAGGAGTTTCCTGCCATGACGACCCACACGAGCGCACCGCACCGGTATCGGGTGCCGGCCCTGGCCGTGGCCCTGACCGCTGTGCTCACCGCCTGCGGGGCCGCGTCCGCTGCCCCCACCTCCGCCCGCGGAACCCTGGCCGCCTCCGCGCAGAAGACCGTCGACGCCGGCGCACCGGGAGTGATCGTACGGGTCGACGACGGCCGCCACCCGGCCATCACGATCGCCGACCAGGCCCGCTGGACCATCGCCGGTCACCGGCTGGCGGCGAACGACGAGTTCCGGATGGGCTCCAACACCAAGACCATGGTCGCCACGCTGGTCCTGCAGCTGGTGGCCGAACACCGTCTCGCCCTGACCGACCCGGTCGAGCAGTGGCTGCCCGGCCTCGTCCCGAACGGGCGGGCGATCACCGTGCGCATGCTGCTCAACCACACCAGCGGCCTGTTCAACTACCTCTACGACCCCGCCGTCCTGGCCGCCTACACCGGCCGGGACACCCGCCGGTGGACGCCGGAGGAACTTCTCGCCGCGGGCACCGCCCACCCGCCGCTGTTCGCCCCCGGCAACCGCTTCTCCTACAGCAACACCAACTACATCGCACTCGGCCTGATCCTCCAACGAGCCACCGGCCAGAGCCTCGCCGACCTGATCCAGCAGCGCATCGCCCGGCCGCTGCACCTGCGCCACACCTACCTGCCCAGCAGCCCCGCCGTCGGCCGCCGGCTCGCCCACGGGTACGAACCAGACGCGGCCCACTTGGCCCCCCTGCTCCCGCCGGGCACCCCGCCGAAAACCTCGTTCGCCGGCCCGCACCGGGGCACCGCCGACGTCGACACCACCGCGGTCAACCAGAGCACTCTGTGGGCGGCCGGCGGCGTGGTCTCCACCGCAGCGGACTGGGCCAGGTTCGACACCGCACTGCTCTCGGGCAAGCTGCTGCCCGCTGCCCAGCTTGCCCAGATGCGTACCACCGTCCCGGAGGACCCGACCGCCCCGAACGGCGACGGCTACGGCCTGGGTCTGCGCAAGGTCGTCTTCCCGTGCGGCACGGTCTGGGGCCACGACGGCCAGGCGGCCGGTTACTCGAGTGAGACCTACACCGACCCCACGGGCAAGCGCACGGTCGCCGTCCTCACCAGCACCGTCTTCGACCTCGCCCGTCCCCGGGCGGCCGCAGCCCATCAGACCCTGGTGAACGCCGCCGTCTGCGCCATGCTCGGCAAGCGCCTCCCTACCGGATCCTCGCCGTCGCCGACCGCCCGCTGAGCCCGTCGCAGACGAGCTCCGACCGCCGACACCGGCTTGGTCCGCCGCCGCGCCCTGGACCTGTACGAGGCGATCCCTGCACGCACCACCACCACGAGCGCGCTGTACGAGAGCTGTGGGATGTCTTCGAAGACGATGTCCTGCGTGACGCGGACGCACGGCCAGAAACGCCGCGAGCGCCATCGTGGCCGTGTCGTCCCGGTCGCCAAGGTACTTCAGCGACATTGCCCGGTCGCAAGAAGAAAGCCCTGGCCGCCCTTGAACACTCCCTCCTAACCACGGTCTGGCACATGCTCATCCACAACGCCGAGTACGCCGACCTCGGCGGTGACTACTACGCCAGGCACGATCCGGAATGGGCCATGCGACCGTCTCGCCCGGCAACGCCCTCCTTCACCGTCCGCTTCGATCCCATCGAGGCCGCCTGAACACCCCAGCCGCTACCAGGGCACATCCTTCATTTTCGGACCAGACCCCCTGTGGTGGGTGAACGAGGCGGCGGACTCACTCCAGGTGGGTGTGGGGGATGTCGTGGTGCTGAACGGGTGCGAGTCGGTCCTGGGCGAGGGCGCTCTGGAGGGCAGCGGACTCCAGACCTCTGAGGTGCGATCACTCGGATGGCCCGTGCGCCGAGACGAGCCGACAGGTGTCCGCGACTCTGGGATCCCGGGCGTCGCCTGACGCCCTCGCACCGAAGGAATGGCATGCGAATATCCTGCGAGGCGCGCCGCAACTTGAACATCGTCCGTTGGGGTGCGGCATTTTTGGCGGTATCGGCAACGGCGTCTGTCCTGGCAGCCGTAACGGCGCAGGCCGGTGGTCCGAGCGGTGATCCCGGCAAAGAGAAGCCCACCATCGTGCTCGTACACGGCGCCTTCGCTGACGCGTCGAGCTGGAACGGCGTCGTGGAACGGCTCCAGAAGAACGGCTACACGGTGGCCGCACCGGCAAACCCCCTCCGCGGCATTCCCCAGGACTCGACCTACCTCGCGAGTTTCCTGAAGTCCGTCAAGGGACCGATCGTCCTGGCTGGTCATTCCTATGCCGGAGAGGTGATCTCGCAGGCCGCCGTCGGAAACGACAACGTCAAAGCTCTCGTGTACATCAACGCGATCATGCCCGACGTGGGAGAGTCGTTCTCCAGCCTCTCGGCGAAGTTCGCTCCCCCCGAACTCACCAAGGCTTTGAAGCAGGTACCCTTCCGCAACGGTGACGGCACCACCGGCACGGACGTGTATGTACAGCCGGACAGACTGCACCGGGTCTTCGCCGAGGACCTGCCCACGAGTCAGACCGACATTCTGGCAGCCACACAGCGACCGATCGCGCTGTCGGCGTTCACGGACAAGCTCACCGGCGCCGCATGGCGAAACAAGCCGGTTTACGTCCTTGTCGGCAAGCAGGACCGGGCGATCAACCCGAGCCTGGAGCGATTCGAAGCGAAGCGGGCGAATGCCCGCAAAACAGTGGAGATCGAATCCTCGCACGTGTCCCTTGTCTCCCACCCGCAGGCGGTCAAAAATCTGATCGTCGACGCCGCAGAGGACTACATGTGGAAATAGGGCAACCGCTCGCACTGGCCCCCGGCGCCAAGACCTCGGCGGCGGGTGGCCAGAGCCGCACCCTCATTTCCATGTGACGGCTCCCTTTCCCGCACCACAAGATCTACGGGAGCTTTCGACGAAGCTCCACGGCATCGGCCTGGACGTGGTCACGGGGCAGCGGATTGCGTGATGCCGGGCACGGTCGCCTGTCTCGTAACGGCACCCCACCACCCTCACAGTCAAGTTGATTATCAGTGCATCCTAGTCGTCGAGCATGTCGGTGGTGTTGTACTGGTCGTGCCTGATCCGGAAGGCTTTCAACTCTTCGGGGCTGCGCTGTGAGTACTCCGCCAACTTCTCGAAGTACTCCTCCCTGGGCGCTCCCGGTGTGAAGAGCAGCAGAAACGACACCGGGTCGTCACTGTCGTTCTGGAAGGCGTGGAGACCGCCGGCCGGTACGTAGAGGAAGTCTCCCTCGCCTCCTGTGACCCAGCTTTCGCCGTTGTAGAGCCGGACCTCGCCAGACAGGACGTAGAAGGACTCGGAGATCGTACGGTGAAAGTGTTCCGTGGCGCCCATGGCCTTCGGCCCCATGTCGATCTTGTACAGGCCGAACTCGCCGTTGGTGTTCTCCTGCTTGGCCACGTAGCTGACCTCGTTGCCGCTGGAACCGGTGTCGGGCTGCGGGGATGCAGGTAGGAACAGTGCGCTGACCTGGCCCTTTTCGCCGAAATAGCGGGGTTCGGGGTAGGACATGGCGACTTCCTTTCGGGTCGGCGGTGTAGCACCGCACAGGAGGGGCCTGGGCAGGCGTCATGCCCGACCACGCACCGGACCGCGGAGCCGGTCCGCCGGAGGCTGCGCGCTCCTTCAGCAAACCTTCTTTTTCTGAAGATCGCTCTGTGGAGCCACTCGAACCCCGCAGGGTCCTCAAAAGCCCCTTGAGGTGCGCGCTGGCGCCATCCCCCCGAGCAGCCGACGGCAGCCGGCCGCCGTGGCCGGAAACATGAACCTCGCCGTGCGTGTCCACGCCCAGGACGACCTCGCCCGGAACAGGAGGATCCGCGCTGGAGGAGGAGGTGCTGCGCTGTCTGGTCGTCATGGTGGTTCGCCTCCCGCGTGGTGACGTGCTGGGTGGATGGCACCGGCCTGCTCGGGCGGTCTGAACCGTGATGGCGCCTGATCGTCGGCAAGGCCCCTATTGGGACACGCCCTGTGGCGGGAGATCGACCCCGAGGACCTGGCCCACATCTCGCCGTACCTGACCGAGCACATCAAACGGTTCGGCGAGTACTCCACCCACGAGCTCGGCATCCAGCCCGAGGCGTACAACCCGAAGCTGGACGTGGATTTCACCCCGCTGCGCGAGCAGGACCTGGCCGCGGCCGGCTTCAGCCAGACCGCCTGACCCGCCACGGAAGGGTCAGCATCATGAGAGCCATGGCCGGGACGCGCGAGCTCACCGAAGACGAGGTGAGCGGCTTCGTCAGCGAGCAGGACCGCGATGCCGGGGTGGGCGACGAGTGCGAGGGGGTGCGGTGAGCGTGCCGGGCGCCCGGGGACGGGCCGGTCCCTTCCCCATCCACAACTCCCCATCCACAACGGCCGGCATGCCGGGTATCGCACGCTGCGCACGGAGTGCTCGCCTGGCCGACCCTCGCGGTGCCGGTGATGACGGTCGACTCTGTGATCGTCTGCGCTGTCCTGGTCAGGTGAGGCGCTCGCGGCGGTCGGCTTCCAACTCGTCCTGGGTGGCGGCCCAGGCGGACAGGAGGCGCAGAGCGTCGGCGCTGGGGGTGTTGGGAACGGCTGTGTAGATCACGAGCGTGAGGGCGGGGTCGGAGGCCGGCGACATGGTTTCGCAGTTCAGTTCCAGGTCTCCAACGGCAGGATGGTGGAACTTCTTGGGACTGGTGCGGTGTTGGCGGACGTTGTGGTCGGCCCAGCGCGTCCGGAAGATCTCGCTGCGGGTGGACAGTTCCCCGATGAGGTCGCTGAGGTCCTTGTCGTAGGAATTGCGGGCGGCTTCGCCGCGGAGCATCGCGGCGACGTCGTCGGCGGCCTTGTCCCAGTCGGGGAGGAACACGCGTGCGGCTGGATCGAGGTAGATGAACCTGGCGAGGTTGGCCGGACGGCGCGGGTCGGCAAGCAGGGGTGCGTACAGGGCACGGGCCAGGTGGTTGGTGGCCAGCAGGTCGTGACGGTCGTCGTGGATGAAGGCGGGCGCCTCGCTGATGGCGTCCAGCATGTACTGCAGGTCGGGCCGCCTACGTCTGGCGGGGGCGCGGCGGCGGGTCGCTGCAGCGGCGGGGGCGCGGCGGGCGAGGTCGTACAGGTACTGGCGTTCGGCGTCGTCGAGGTGAAGGGCGCGAGCCACACCGTCCAGGACCCGGTCCGAGGCCCCTGAGAGATTTCCCCGTTCCATTCGCACGTAGTAGTCGACCGAGACCCCGGCCAGCATCGCGACCTCCTCGCGGCGCAGCCCCTTGACCCGCCTGCGGCCGCCGTAGGCGGGCAGTCCGGCCTGCTCGGGGGTGATGCGAGCCCGGCGGGAGACGAGGAACTCCTTGATCTCGGCGCGGTCGTCCATGGTCTTCACGGTAGGCGAGGGTTCCGGGGGGAGGCAGGTACTGGCATTACCTGGAAGATCAGGCACTGCCTCCGGTCTGCGTGACGACGTTCACTGGGTCGGGGATGGCTGTTTCTGGACATCTGGGGCGACCGGTCTCAGGCGGCCACCCCACATCCAACCCTGAGAGAGCGATCATGAAACACACCACTCCGGGAGATCCGGGCGTCTCCCGCTTCGGCCTCGACGCGACGGGCCTGTCGCAGCACGTCGGCGTGCGCTACATCATCATCGGAGCGGGCGCGATCGGCGGAACGATCGGGGCTCGCCTGGCTGAGGCGGGGCGCGAGGTGGTCCTCGTCGCGCGGGGTGCGCACTACGCCGCGATGAAGGCGGACGGGCTGCGCTTCCAGGTCTCGGACGGCGAACACGTCCACCGACTTCCCGTGGTCGAAGGGCCGGACGCACTGGGTGACCTGCGTCCGGACGACGTACTCGTGCTGACCGTCAAGACACAGGACTGCGAGGCCGCACTCGACACCTGGGGCGCGGCGCCTGTGGCGGGCGGCGGCACCGCGGCGGAACGGCTGCCGGTGGTGTGTGCACAGAACGGCGTCGAGAGCAAGTGGATCGCCCTGCGCCGCTTCCGACGCGTCTACGGCGTCGCCGTCTGGATGCCGGCCACCTTCGTGGAACCGGGGGTGGTCTCCGCACCCGGAGCCCCGCTCACCGGCATCCTGCACCTCGGGCGCCACCCCCACGGCGTCGATGACACCGCCCGCCGGATCGCCGCCGACCTGGAGACCGCCCGCTTCGCGGCCCCGGTCGTTGCGGATGTGGCGCGCTGGCAGTACGCCAAACTGCTTGGCAACCTCGCCAACGCGATCAACGCACTGAGCTGGCCGGTCGCCGGGGAGGAGGCGCGACGGCTGTACGCACGGGTGCGGGCGGAGGGCGAGTCGGTGCTCAGGGCCGCCGGGATCCCGTACGCGAGCGCACAAGAACTGCAGGAGACGCACGGCGACAGGGTGCGCTGGGCCGGTGGGGGCGCAGGCTCCTCCTGGCAATCCCTCACGCGTGGCACAGGGACCATCGAGGCCGACTATCTCAACGGCGAGATCGTCCTGCTGGGCCGGCTGCACGGCGTTGCGACCCCGCTCAACGAGCTGCTGCAACGACTCGCCACCACGTTCGCGCGCGAGCGGCGACCGGCCGGATCCCTGCCGGAGGCGGAGCTGCTGCGACTGGCAGGCGAGGCGGTGGCAGCGGCCGGAGACCGGGATGTCACGTTCGGCCAAGGCGATCAGGCGGCGTGTTAGGGCGAGCCGGCACGGTCCTCCGTAGTCACCACGGTGGACGCGGGTCCCGGCGCCCCTCGGGAGGCGACAGGCCGCAAGACGAGGCAGGTACTGGCATTACCGGGAAGACCAGGCACTGCCACAGGCCGACGAAACGACGTTTGCTGGGTGATGCGCCGTTCAGAACGGCCGGCACCACCTGGGACGACCTGCTCCAGGTGAGGCATCTGGGCAGCGACGACCACGAGAGGGCCGCGCTTCGGCGCCGACATCGTCCACCCCGGGCCGCGACAGCCACCACTCCCCGACCACGAAAAGGCGATCATGAAGCACACCACTCTGGGAGACCTCGAAGTCTCCCGCATCGGCCTGGGCACGATGGGCATGTCCTCCTTCTACACCGGCGCAGGCAGCGACGATGCCGAGTCCGTCCGCACCATTCAGCGGGCGGTCGACCTCGGTGTCACGCTGATCGACACAGCCGAGGTCTACGGGCCGTATGCCAACGAGGAACTCGTCGCCAGGGCGCTGACGGGCCGCCGTGACGAGGTCGTCCTCGCGACCAAGTTCGGCATGGTCTCCCACACGAACGCGGACGGCCGCACGGGCGTCCTCGACAGCAGCCCGGCCAACATCCGTGCCGCCGTCGAAGGTTCGCTCAAGCGGCTCGGGACCGACCACATCGACCTGTACTACCAGCACCGCATCGATCCGAACACACCCGTCGAGGACGTGGCGGGCACGGTCGGGGAGCTGGTGCAGGAGGGCAAAGTCCGGTACTTCGGCCTGTCCGAGGCCGGCCCTGAGACGATCCGCCGGGCCCACGCCGTGCACCCGGTGGCCGCGGTCCAGTCGTCGTACTCGCTGTGGAACCGCGAGGTGGAAGCGCGGGTGCTACCCGCGCTGTACGAGCTCGGTATCGGCTTCGTGCCGTACTCTCCGCTCGGCCACGGCTTCCTCACCGGCACACTCCGCTCTCCCGAGCAGTTCGACGACGGCGACTGGCGCCGCACCAGTCCTCGCTTCCAGGGCGAGAACTTCCAGCGCAATCTGGCCCTCGCCGACGAGGTCCGGGCCCTTGCCGACGAGGCCGGCGCCACACCTGCCCAGGTCGCTCTGGCCTGGCTGCTGGCCAAGGGCGAGCACATCGTCCCGATCCCGGGCACCAAGCGGGTCACCCGCGTCGA
Organism: Streptomyces sp. NPDC096040; assembly: GCF_040303265.1. NCBI lineage: Bacteria > Bacillati > Actinomycetota > Actinomycetes > Kitasatosporales > Streptomycetaceae > Streptomyces > Streptomyces sp. NPDC096040. The sequence goes on along the minus strand of NZ_JBEOTA010000037.1, from coordinate 12,198 downwards.
GGAGAACACCTCCGCCGACGCCCTCGAGCTGACCGTGGAGCAGTTGGCCAAGCTCGACAGCCTGCCCCCGGCGGCCGGCTCCGACGAAAACGAGGAGGCGAGACGGCGGATCGAGCGGTGACGCTCCCCGTCACCCCAGCCGCGGCGGCCGTCCTGCCCGACGACTTCGCGTACCGGCACCACCCGGCCGCGCCGGGTGGAGTGGAGCACCCGTTGAGGCCCGGTTAGTGTGAGGTGAGCGGGAAGTGGGGTCTCAGAACGGCTCCGGCGGCTGCGGCTCACTCCTCGTTCAGGCGGTCCCTCGGGCCGCCGTCAGCCCCGGGAACGAGGGAGTCTCCATGACCGGACTCGCCTACTCCGTGTACGTCGCTCCGTCCAAGCCGGCGGTGTCCGACGATGTCCCGCCGGGCGAGGACCGGCGGATGTGGTCCCCGACGGCTTCGACGCTCATCCACGGCGAGCGCGACGCGGTCCTGGTGGATCCGCTGATGACCGTGGACGAGTCGCGCCGCCTGGCCGATTGGGCGGCCGCGCAGGGCAAGAACGTGACCACGGTCTTCGTCACCCACGCGCACGGCGACCACTTCTTCGGAGCGCCCGCGCTGCTCGACCGCTTCCCGCGGGCCCGGCTGGTCGCCGCGGCGGACGTGGCGGCGCACGCCGGCGCGCAGTGGGACTCCGCCTGGTTCGACGGGTTCTGGCAGCCCCGCTTCCCGGACCAGATCTCCGACCGGCACCTGGTCCCCGAGCCGCTGCCCGACGGTCGGATCGAACTGGAGGGCGAGGAACTGCGCGCGGTCGAGCTGGGCCATACCGACACCGACGGCACGAGCGCCCTGCACGTACCCTCCATCGGACTGGTGGTCGCCGGCGACGCCGTCTACGGCGACGTGCACCTGTACCTCGGCGAGGCGAAGGGAAACGGCGCTCAGGAGTGGTTGCGCGCCCTGGACGTCCTCGAAGGGCTGCAGCCGACCGCCGTGGTGTCCGGCCACAAGCGCGACGGCGACCCGGACAGCCCCGACGACATCGGCCGGACCCGCCGCTACATCGAGGACTTCTCCGCCGCGGCGGAGAAGTCTCACGACCACGCCGACCTCTACGAGACGATGGTCCGCCTGTATCCCGACCGCGTGAACCGCGGTGTCCTGTGGAACTCGGCGAAGATCGCCCTGCCCTGACCACCCACTCGCCTCAATCGCCCCTCCTGATCTAGGTGCGAAAAGGAAGCAAGGTCTCGTGAGACGCCCGTGGTGACTGTTGGTGAAGGCTGCTCTCGCAGAAATGACCCGGTCCAGTACTGCCCCGTCCCCACCGGCGTCGCGGTCTTCCTCCACGACTCCCTGCCCGTCGTCCGGGCCATGGCCGAACGCAACGCCAACATCGTGCGCTGGACCGAGTTCGACCGCGGCGGCCACTTCGCCGCCTTGGAACAACCCCAACTCCTCGTCGGTGACATCCGTACGTTCTTCCGCGAGCTGGCCGCCTGACGCTCTGCCGTCCGTCGCGGCCTGGACGGCGCTGTGGCCCGGCGGCGGGCCCGGCGCCGCAGCTCACCGAAATGCAGCCATCCCTCGTGCCGTACGACGAGCTCACCGTGGAGCACGAGGGCCTCGCTCAGCTCGGCGACGGCGACGGCGACGGCGACGGCGACGGCGATGGCGATGGCGGCGGCGATGTCACAGCCCCTATGAGCGGGGTCCTGGCTGTAGCTGTCCGACCAGGTGGAAGACAGCGTCGACGACAAGTCTGCGGGGTAGGCCGCGTACCGGACATGGTCGAATGGACATGTCGTCCCCCTTCCGGACCCATGGCGGGTCACGTTGCCGGTACCAGGCCGCATCGGGCCGGTTGTAATCGCGAGGGCGCCACAACTGGAAATACTGAGCATTACAGGCACCGTGAGCCGGGGGGCGAACTCGGAGGCCACCTCGCCACATGGGGCTGCCCACCATGAGCACCCCGTCCGTCCGACCGGCCCGGGACGGCCGGATACAGTGCGCGCGACGGCAGCCTGCTTGCTCAAGGAGGGGAAGCGTGACCGACACCAGCGAAACCCGATCCGCCGACAGTGCAGCGCACGCGACTCAGCAGAGCCGACTGCACCGCCTGATGCGCTACCTCCCCCTGATCGCCCCCGTCCTTCTGTGGACCGTGCCCTGCTGGCTGCTGCTGCACACCGGCCAGCACTGGCCGCTCCCTGTCACGCTCGCTGGCACCGCCCTGTTCGCCCTCGGCCTGATCGGTATGCCGCTCGCGATGGTGCGCGGCCACGGCCGACGCCAGCAGGACTGGGCGGCAATCGTCGGAGACACCCTCCTTGGAGCCAGCTGGGTACTGTTCACTTGGTCCGTCCTGCTCGGCGTCCCGCTGCGGCTCGCCCTGACCGTGACCGGCGTCGGCGACGGCCAGGACCGGGCCCGGATCGTCACCTGGGTGGTCCTCGGCGCAGCCGCCGTGCTGCTCACCTGGGGGTACGCCGAGGCCCGCCGGGTACCACGGGTACGCCGCCTGGACGTGCAACTTCCGCGCCTGGGGGCCGGGTTGGACGGCACGCGCGTCGTCCTCATCACCGACACCCACTACGGCCCGCTCGACCGCGCCCGCTGGTCGGCGCGGGTCTGCGAGACGGTCAACACGCTGAAGGCCGACCTGGTCTGCCACACCGGAGACATCGCGGACGGCACGGCCGAACGCCGCCGCGCCCAGGCCGCCCCACTCGGCACCGTGCAGGCCACCCGGGCCCGGGTCTACGTCACCGGCAACCACGAGTACTACAGCGAGGCTCAGGGCTGGGTCGACCTGATGGACGAGCTGGGCTGGGAGCCGCTGCGCAACCGCCATCTGCTGCTCGAACGCGGTGGCGACACCCTCGTGGTCGCCGGCGTGGACGACGTCACGGCCGAGTCCTCCGGCCTCGCCGGCCACGGCGCCCACCTCGCCGGAGCCCTGCACGGCGCCGACCCCGACCACCCCGTCCTGCTCCTGGCCCACCAGCCCAAGTTCGTCGATCGGGCGGCAGCCGGCGGCGTCGACCTCCAGCTCTCCGGCCACACCCACGGCGGCCAGATCTGGCCCTTCCACCACTTGGTCCGCATCGACCAGCCCGCCCTCGCCGGCCTCAGCCGCCACGGCACCCGCACCCTCCTCTACACCAGCCGTGGCACCGGCTTCTGGGGCCCGCCCTTCCGCGTCTTCGCCCCCAGCGAGATCACCCTGCTCGTACTCCGCTCCCCGCAGCGGCCCCCCACGCCGTAGGGCTGGGCGGGCCGGCGGTTCCGCCTGGAGACGCCGCAGTGCGCCGCCGCCCCAAGGAGGGCATCGCACCCCTGACCATCCGGCCGAACGCCGCCGCGGACTCCCCCACCGGCTACGGCCCCAGCGACCCGCAGTCGGCCTACGGCCTGGACTCCGCCGCCTCCGCCGGCGACTCCGGCAGGACCCTCGCCATCGTCGACGCCTACGACGACCCGAACGCCGAGTCGGACCTGGCCAACGCCCACGGCAGTCAGACTCTGATGCCCCTGTCCGGAGCCTCCCGCCGCGGGCCGCACCGACGCCGGTCGACCAACCTCCACGGGGCAGGGGCTGTGACTACTTCCACTTGCGCTGATGGCTGCACTGGCAAGGCACCACCCCCTTCAGCGCTGACGGGAGTGCCGGAGACGAGGGAGTCGCCGGGAGAGTCCGCCGGCGCAGGCGATCCCCCGCCAGGGCAGTGGACGACGGCACACAGGGAGCGCGCGGCCTCCAGCGGCTCCTGCACGCCGGCCACCATGCAGGCGAAGCCGATGCCCTACGAACCGGCACACCGCGTCATTCCGAAGGAATGCGAAACTCCAATTCGGGACGGTCCCACGGCACGGCGGGCGGGTTCGCGAGCGCGGTCCCGGTCCGCACCGCACCGACGCGGTGGTAGAAGTCCTCGGCGGGAACATGCGACACGACCTTGACACGGTCGAGCCCGGCGGCACGCGCCTCGGACTGCATGTGCGCGACGAGCAGCCGTCCAATACCACGCCCTTGCGCTTCGTCAGCGACGAACAGCAGGTCGAGCTCCGGCGGCGCGAGGACGAGTGAGTAGAACCCGAGGACCCGGCCTCCATGCTCGTCGGCGCCGACGGCTACGAAGACGCGGTGGACCTCGATGTAATCAGGACCGACCCGGTAGCCCGCGACTGCGGCTGCGTACTTACCCTCGTAGGCGCCTGAGCCACGCACGAGCCGCGTGAGCCGTTTGGCATCCCCCGCGACGGCCCTCCGTATCGTGATCGGCTGGCTGATCGGAGAAGTGCGTGAACTCATCGGGAGAGTATTTCGCACCCGAGAGTGCCTTCCTGCGGCGGGTCGGCTGCTCGGGCAGGCGTTCCCGCACCGCTCCCGGGAACCGCTCACCCAGGCGGGGACGCGGCAGGGTCGACCTTCGTGCACTGGCCGGCGGCCGCCAGGGTCTTCTCGGCGAAGGCGCCGATGCCCAGCGCCGGGGACAGCTCGGTGCCGTCGGTGAGAGTCATCTTCTGCTTGGCGTTGTGGGTGTCGAGCCGCAGCCGACGTGACATGGATCCGGGCGCCCGCTGGTCGGGCACCCGGACCCATCCTTCGTTGTCAGGGGTTCACGTCACCGGTGGTGGTCAGCGGCCGCCGTCAATCTCCCCAGCCCCAGCCACCGTGGTTGTCGCCCCAGCCACCGTGGCTGTCACCCCAGCCCCAGCCACCGTGGCTGTCACCCCAGCCCCAGCCGCCTTGGTTGTCGCCCCAGCCCCAGCCGCCGTTGTCCTGGTGCGTGGCGGTGACCTCGGCGGGAGCGGCGTTGGTGGCAGCGCTGGCGACACCCGCTCCGGCCGCGAGGGCGAGGATGGGCGCCGAGCAGACAGCAATAGCCACTCTCCTGATACGGGTGGTGTGCGCGCGCATGATGAGCCCCTCTCCGAGGGTGCGATTAAAATTTCCGGCCGGCCTCGACAGGGCCGTCCGCCTGCGCTCGGAGCCTGCGCGTTGCTCCGCGCGCGTCCGCCATACGCGGTGTGCAGGAGGTGTTGCCTCCTATGACTTCATACGCAGATGCCTCTTGCCGGGATTGCATCCGACGGCGCGTCACGCGTAATGACTTCTCCAAGTTTCGCTTGAGCCTGACACCTTCACTTGTTAGGTAAGGCTTTCCTGCCTTACGTTCTGTGCGCTTCCTATGCACGTCAGACCGGAGTCCCATGTCCAGCGGCAACATCGCCCTGCTCGGAGCCATCGCAGGCTTCACCATCTACCTCGGCCTCCCCCTCGGCCGCCTCCGCACGCCCACGCCCCGGCTCAGGGCGGCCCTGAACGCTGTGGCCATCGGCATCCTGATCTTCCTCGTCTGGGATGTGCTGGCCCATGCCTGGGAGCCGGTCGACGAGGCGCTGGGCAAGCACGAGTGGGGCACGGTCGCCTCCGGGGGCGCCACCCTGGTCACGGGCCTGACCATCGGCCTCGCCGGGCTCGTGCACTACGACGGCTGGACCGCCCGCCGTCGCGAGGCTGCCGCTGTCCGGCCCGCCGGCCCCGGCGCCGCTGTCTCCGCCGAGCCGGCGCCGCGCACTCACACCCAGGCGGGCTCGCTCGCCCTGATGATCGCCACCGGCATCGGCCTGCACAACTTCGCCGAGGGCCTCGCCATCGGCAACTCCGCCGCCCAGGGCGAGATCTCCCTCGCCCTCCTGCTGATCATCGGCTTCGGCCTGCACAACGCCACCGAGGGCTTCGGCATCGTCGCCCCGCTGGCCGCCGAGGGCGAACGTCCCTCCTGGCTCACCCTGCTCTGGCTCGGCCTGATCGGCGGCGGCCCCACCTTCCTCGGCACCCTCGTCGGCCAGCACCTGGTCGACGACACCCTGTCCATCGCCTTCCTGGGCCTCGCCGCCGGCTCGATCCTCTACGTCGTCATCGAACTGCTGGCCGTCGCCCGCAAGACCGGCCTCAAGATACTCACCACCTGGTGCATCCTCCTCGGCCTCCTACTCGGCTTCGCCACCGACGGCGTCGTCACAGCCGCGGGCGCCTGAGCCGGAGCCGCATGGCCTGACCAATATCGAGGTCGCCACGACGTCTGACGCGCCGCGCGTCATCGGTACCCCTGGATGCCGTTGCCTAACGCGGCCTTGGTTCGATCATCTCGTCGATCAGCGGCTTTCAGGGGTACAGCCTGGTCGGACGCGGGGGCAGCCGCTCGCGCAGCTTGGACCAGATCGCCGTACCTGCTGGGTAAGGCGGGTCTCACTTCGCCTGCCTCTGATCCAAATGGGTGGCTGCCCAACCGCATGACGTCGGGGGTCATGAGCAGCCGAGCATTCTCGCCTCGTCGAAACAGTGCAGCGCGACGGAAGGCCGAGGCCACCACGCCCGCCGATCACGGACACACCGTCGCCACCCACCACACGCAGAGCCCCCATCGGCATCAGCCGCAGGTGCACAGCGGCTGGGTTGTCCCCGACAGTGGTCAGCAGCGTGACGGCCGGAGGGTAGCGGGTTGCTGTCGAACGCAGAGCCCGCCGGGCCGTCCGCGGCGCGGCCTTGCAACTGCCCTCGGCTGCCGCGTCAACCGTCACCCTGCTTGATGTCCAGATGGATCGGACCCCGAAGAACGGGACTGGGCCGGTACGGCGGCGGGTCGGCGACCAGTCTGGGGCGGTCGAGCCGGCGTACCAGCCCGGTCAGCGCGATCTGGGTTTCCCGCCGGGCCAGCGGGCCGCCGAAGCACAGGTGTATGCCGCTGCCGAAGCCGAGGTGTTGGTTGTCGCGCCGGTCGGGGTCGAAGCGGTCCGGTTCGTGGAAGCGCTTCGGATCGCGGCTGCCTGAGGCCAGCATGAGCATGATCTGCGAGCCCCGGGGGATGACGGTGTCGGCGACGGTGATGTCGCTGTACGCCACCCGCCAGGGAATGATCTGCACGGGGGGCTCGTAGCGCAGCAGTTCCTCGACCAGCGGTACGACGAGGTCCGGTTCGTCGCGCAGTCGCTGCAGCACCTGCGGGTGGCGCAGGAGCGTCAGCATGCCGTTGGTGATGAGGTTGACGATGGTCTCATTGCCGGCGATTAGGAGCAGTTTGGCGGTGGCGACGATTTCGGCGTCGGCCATCCGACCGTCGGGCCCGTCGTCGTTGGCCAGCCGTGCCAGGAGGCCGTCTCCCGGCCGGCCGTGGCGCTGTTCCACCAGCTCGACGAGGCACTGGAGCAAGTCCTTGCGGGCCTGTACGCCCTTGTCCAGTCTCTCCTTCGGGTCGGTCTCGGGGTTGCAGTCGACCGAGTTCATGATGTCGTGCACCCAGAGGTGGAACCTCGGCTCGTCCTCGCGTGGCACGCCGAGCAAGTGACAGATCACGGTTACCGGGAACGGCAAGGCGAAATCGTCGACGACGTCGATCTGCTCCCTGCCCGCCACATCGTCGACCAGGCTGCCGACGGCGGCGGTCAGGAAGCCTTCAAGTCCGGTCACCAGCCCAGGGGTGTGCGGGGGTCCGAAGTGACGCGTCGCCATACGCCGTAGGCGATCGTGCTCGGGCGAGTCCATGTGGATGAACGACGACGGAGCCCCTCCCTCGGCCGAGGGCATCGGACCCGACAGATTGCGCACGTCGGAACTCAGATGCGGGTCATTGAGTATGTCCGTGATCTCGCGATAGGTACTGATGACGTAGCTGCCGTCGTCCTGCCGAGCCACCGGCGTCTCGCGCAACTCGGCATACAGCGGGTAGGGGTCGGCCCGGGCGGAGTAGTCGAAGATCCTTTGCAGCGTGCCGGGCGTCCCGGTCGTGGTCGTCCGGCCTTCCTCCTGCCGAGGCTGGTGCACGGCCGTGACGCGGCGCTCACCCCTGCCATGGCCTGTGACGACCACCGTGGCGCCCTGCGCGAGCAGGGCGGGGCCGGGGAAGTCGACGGGCACCGGTTTCATGTCGGCCGGCTGGTCCGGCGTGGGGCAGGGGGGCGGGAAAGGTGCGGCCCTCTCGATCAACCGTCGGTAGTGGTCCAGCCACTTGCCGTTGTTGAAGCTCACGGCAGCCGTGACGCGGCCCCGATAGCCATATGCGGTGACAAAACGGTGGTCGTCCAGCGATCCCTGGGTGAGGACCACCTCGTCGGCGAAGGTCGGCACGCCGACGGACTTGATGTTGACGCCGAACTGGATCGACCAGAACAGCGGGATGGACAGGTGGGGCCGGCGGTCCGCCTCGGCGCTGACCATGTTGTGGGCCGCGACCTCGGCCTGCTCCACGGCGTTGGCCCAGTGCTCCAGTGCGATGAGCCGGTAGTCGTAGAGGGGGTTCGGGCAACGTGCCACGTCTCCCGCGGCGAAGACGTCGTCGGTGACGCGGCCCTTGATATCGAGGGCGCGGCAACCCGTGTCACAGGTGATTCCCCACACACCCGCCGCCAGTCCCGACTCCCGCAGCCACTCGGTGTTGCGGATGCTCCCGAGTGCCACCACCGCCACTTCGGCGTCGACCGTACTGCCGTCGTCGAAGTGGGCACGGCGAAACCGTCCCTGCGCGTCGCCCTCCAGCCGGGCGACCTTGACACCGCACCGCAGCTCGACACCATGAGCGCGCTGCATGTCGGCCGCCACCTCGCCGATCATGGCGCCGAGCGCCCCGACCAGCGGGGCCGGCGCGAGTTCGGCGACGGTCACCGGGATGTCCCGCTCACGGCAGACGGAGGCGATCTCGGATCCCGTGAATCCTGCACCGATGACCAGCACTCGGGAGGGCCCGGCGGCGAGGGCACGCTGCAGGCTCTCGGCGTGCTCGCGCGTACGTACGACGAACACTCCGTCCAGGGCCGCCTCGGACTCGATGAACCACGGCCGGGCCCGCACCCCGGTGGAGATCAGCACCCGGTCGAAGGGAACCTCGCGGCCGTCGGCGAGACACACATGGTTCGTCGCGAGGTCCAGCCCGCTGGCGGGCACGCCCAGCAGCCACTTCGCGTCGATGTCACGACGGCGGGGCAAAGTGGTGTCCGCGGTCGGCACCCACCCGGTCAGTACTTGCTTGGACAGGGGAGGCCGGTCGTAGGGGTCACCCAACTCGTCACCGATCATGGTCAACGATCCGGTGAAACCCTCGTCTCGCAGAGCCTCCGCGGCCCGCAGCCCCGCCAGCGAAGCCCCGACGACCACGATGCGGCCATCACGCTTGAACGCACGCAGGTTGTCGTTGTCGGCACCGGTCATGAGGGCGACGCCTCCGCCGGTGCGTGACGCGCCTCCAGCCGGTCGACCACGATCGCCTGGACCGGGCAGGCCGCCGCGGCGCGTAGCACCTGGTCGCGCTGGGTGTCGTCGGGGTTCGGGTCGTACATGAGCGCTTCCTCACCGTGCATCCGGAACGCCTCCGGAGCCAGGAACGCGCACTGCGCATACCCCACACATCGGGAGAGATCAACGACAACTTTCACCCCGACCTCCACAGGGAGTGGGAGCTGCTGACCTTCAAGCCGGCGCCACTCCGGCGCGCAACGAGGGAGGACCCGGCCGCTGCCCACCCCTGCGAATAGGACGTATCCCTGGTTGCGGCTGCATTTTGGTCACGTAAGTGGCGCTCTTTTGGTTTTCCGCTTCGACGGAAAACCGTATGGCACGGTGCGCCGCAATACCGTCAGAGAATCAGCGTAACAGCGGCACCGTACCGGCGAGTGCAGCGTTGATCGACTAGATGGCCGCAGGCCAGAGGCCCCCAGCCCTTCACTTCTTCGGCTGCCGGGGGCACTCGTCTCGGTGTGCCTCTCCGTCTCGCGCGCACAGCAGCGTGATCAAATAAGGTATGGCATCGTCCTGGACTGGTAATCGGGTACGCCTACGCGCTATCGAGCCCGACGACTGGACAGCGTTCATGCGCTTCGCCGACGATGACGGGCGGCGAGGGAGCCGGCTGGATCTGCCGCGGTCCGCCGAGAGCTACCGTGCCTGGGCGAAGGAGCAGGCCGTTGCCAAGTGCGATGACGACCGCTTCCGGTTGGCAGTCGAAGCGACGGCCACGGCAGAGCTGGTTGGCACAGTCGGCTCGCATCGCACCGGCCCCCGTTCAGGCTGGTTCGAGTTGGATGTCGCGATCGGCGCTGACCACCGGCGCAAGGGCTACGCGGCAGAGGCCGTAGTGCTGCTGCTGCGCTTCATGTTTGCCGAGCGGCGCTATCACAAATGCCTAGCAGCGATCTTCGCCCACAACGAGGCGTCGCTGGCACTTTTTCGTCGGCTCGGCTTCACCGAGGAGGGGCGCTTGCGGGAACACGTTTTCTTCGCCGGCCGGCACCACGACCTCGTCATGATGGGCATGCTGGCCAACGAGTTCGACCAGCGGCACACGATGAGCGAACCATGAGGTGGCCGTCCGGGACTGCCCTCAGCCGCGCAAGGTGGCGCGCAGGCGAAGGCCGACAGTTGTGAGACCTTCGAGGGTGGTGACCTGGTAGCTGGGTTCCGGTCCGGGCGGCTCGCTCAAGTGGTAGCAGCGCGCGATCTGCGCAGTCAGGAGCGTCAGCATCGCCATGGCCAGAGCGGCTCCCTCGCAGCCGTGCGGCCCGGTACCGAAAGAGAGGAAGGCCCCGGGTTTCGCCGGCGAGCCCGAATCATCGAGCCAGCGCTCGGGCTGGAACTGGTCCGGCTCGGAATATTCCCGTGCGTCACGGTGGGCGGTGTAAGGGCAGACCAGAACGGTGGACCCGGCGTCGATGGTGTAGTCGGCGAGCTGAGTCTGTCGCGGGGCGCGCCGGGTCAGTAGCCAGCTCGGGGGGTACAGCCGGAGCACCTCACTTACCAGTGCCTGGGTGTATTGCAGGCTGCCGAGGTGGGTGCTGGTCGTCGCGGCCGGGTCCGCCGGCAGCGAGGCGGCTTCGGCCGCGACGCGGCCCGCTGCCTGGGGATGCCGGGCGAGGTGGAGCAGGATCCATCCGGCTGCCCGGGTGGGGGTCTCGAAGGTGGCGACGGTGATTCCGGGGAGCGTGTCGAGGATGGCCTCTTCCGGCAGTAGGCCGTAGTGGGGGGAGGGCTGGAGCATCTGTCCCAGCGTGTCGTCACCGAGCCGGCCCGATGAACGACGCCGGCGGATGATGGGCCGCAAAGCGTCGGTGAAGGCGACTTGCTGCCGTGTGCGGAACCGCCGTGCCGGTGTGGGGATCCAGCGCGGCCATTCCCAACGCGAGGGGCGTACGAGCACCTCCCGGGCCAGGAAGAGCTGTGCGGCATAGGGCAGCAGGGTGGGAGCGTCTTCGGAGAAGAGGTAGCTCACACCGACCTCTGCCAGGGCGTGCCGGACCGGGGGCAGAATCTCGACGTCCTGGCCCGTGGGCCACTGGCCGGCGAATCGAGCGGTCTGGGACGCGATCTCACCGATCCGGGCTGCGACCGCCTGCGCACGTAGTCCGCGCATGCGGGCGGCGTGAGCGTGTGCACGCTCCTCGGGTGTCGGTGCTCCGCTCGACCGCTTCAGCGGCGGGAAGAGAGGCGAGGACGCCTTGGGGAAGTCCTGCGCGCGGCGCAGGACTGCTTCACACGGCCCGGCCGCAGCGGCTACGTAGACGCCCGGCTCCAGCTGCCAGACGTCCCCACACTCTTCGGCGCCACGGCGCGCCATTGCCAGCCGGTCACGGCTCCAGGCCGCGAAGCTGCCTTCGGGCAACCGCGGCGGCTCATTCCTTCGGCCCATGAGATCGTCCCTGGCTCTCGTACCTGTCCAGGCCGATGTCGTCGGCAGCGTTGCTGGTAACTGGCGGGCCCCCAGGGGGTGCCCGCCAGCAGTTCGGTCAGTCCTATTCGTCGCCGGCGTACGCACTCCATTCGTGGGCCCCGTACGCACCGTAGTTGCGCGTGAAGGACAGCTTGCTGAGCAGCTTGGCGATCACGATGCACTCCTCTCGCCCGTCTTCAGCGTCAAAAGCCACACATGACATATTGCCACATACGGCATATCTACGGTATACGGGATATTCAGGTCGCCGGTCGCACGCACTCACCGCTGATCACCGCATGGTGCAACCCACCTTGCGGGCTCTGCGATCACGGTGGAGGGTCGGCGTGTGTGGCGAAGCAGGTGACAAGACCGGTCAGGAATCGAGAAGCCCCGGCCACCGAGCAGCCCCTAGTGTGATGCGCCGCAAATTGCGAGGGTAATTAAGTGCCTATTCTGGGGCCGTGTCTGGTGGGTTGATCTTGGTGAGGTAGTCGGCGAGGGAC
>NZ_JBEOTA010000036.1:0-71733 GCF_040303265.1 Streptomyces sp. NPDC096040 | reverse complement strand
GCGGGCGAAGGAACGGGGCTGGCGCAACACCAGGCTCAGGGTGAGCCATGCCTTCCATTCGCCGTTGGTGGAGCCGGTGCTGGACCGGTTCCGTGAGGCGATCGCCGGTGTCACCTTCGCCGCGCCGAGTATTCCCTTCGTGTCCACCGTGGATATCGATGCGGCGCCGGTGGACGCCGATTACTGGGTGCGCAACGTCCGGGACACGGTCCGCTTCGCCGACGCGGTCGCCCATTTGCATGCGCAGGGTGTGACGAGGTTCGTGGAGGTCGGTCCGGACGCCGCGCTGAGCGCTGTAGGACCGGACTGCCTGGCGGAGGACGCGGCCGCGGCCTTCATCCCGCTACTCCGCCGCGAGCAGCCCGAAGTGCGGGCTGTGGCGGTCGGGTTGGCGCGGTTGCATGCGCATGGCGGTACGGTCGACTGGGCGTCGTATCTGCCCGCCGCGGCCCGGGTCGACCTGCCGACCTACGCCTTCCAGCACCGCCGCTACTGGCTGGAATCAGCACCCAGCGGCAACCTCGCCGCCTCGGGGCTGCTCCCGGCCGGGACCCCGCTCCTCGGTGCGGCCACCGCGCTGGCCGGGTCCGACGCCTATCTGCTCACCGGGCGGCTCTCGGTGGTTTCCCAGCCCTGGCTGGCCGACCACCGTGTCTCCGGGGCTATCGTGCTGCCCGGCGCGGCGTTCGTGGAGCTGGCGGTGCAGGCCGCCGACCGTGTCGGTTGCGACCGGGTCGAGGAACTCGTGCTGCAAGCGCCGCTGGTGCTCACCGACGCGGGTGCGGTCCGGCTGCAACTGGCCGTCCGTGAGGCCCAGGACTCCGGCCGGCGCGCCCTGGAGATCTACTCACTGGCGGAGGACGCGTCCGAGGACGAGCCGTGGACGCTGCACGCCACCGGCACCCTCGCCGTCGGCCCGCACGAAGCCGTCGCCGCCGAAGAGGTGTGGCCGCCGCGGGACACTACCCCGGTAGCCGTGGATGCCGCTTACGCCGATCTCGCCGCTCGCGGCCTCGGCTACGGCCCGGCGTTCCAGGGGCTGCGGGCTGCCTGGCGGCGCGGCGGCGAGATCTTCGCCGATGTCGCCCTGCCCGATGAACTCCGCGACAGCGCGGGCGCGTTCGCGCTGCACCCCGCGTTGCTGGACGCGGCCCTGCACGCGCTCGCGCTCACCGACGACACCGGCACCGCGCGGCTGCCGTTCTCCTGGGCCGGGGTTCGGCTGCACGCCGCCGGAGCAGCCGCGGTGCGGGTGCGGCTCGCCCCCGCCGGCGAGGGCGCCTTCGCACTGGACCTGTTCGACGGCGCCGGTGCTCCGGTCGCCTCCGTCGAGTCGCTCACCCTCCGTGCCGCCACCGGACAGGGAACGAGCCGCGTACCCCGGGACTCCCTGTTCCGGCTGGACTGGGACACCGTCCCGGCCCCCACCGGACCGGCCGTCGGTCGGTGGGCGGTGCTGGGTACGCCGCCCGAGTCCCTGGCCGCCGACCTGCGGGCCACCGGGGTCGACCTCGCGGGTGACGACGCCGCCGACCTCACCGTGCTGGTCGTTCCGGTGGGGCAGCCCGTCGAAGAGGTCACCTCGACCGTGCTGCGGCAGGTGCAGGACTGGCTGGCCGACAGCGCGGCGCCCGCTCGGCTGCTCGTGGTCACCACCGGGGCGGTCGCCACCGAACCCGCCGACCCCCCGGCCGACCCCGGGGGCGCGGCGGTGTGGGGGCTGTTGCGCGCCGCGCAGGCCGAACAGCCCGAGCGGATCGTGCTGGCCGACCTCGACGACACCGGCGAGTCCCGCCGCGCACTGTCCGCCGTGCCGGTCGCTGAGCAGTCCGAACTCGCTCTGCGCGGAGGCCTGTTGCGTACACCCCGGCTGGTCAGGCCCGGCCTGGTGCCGCCCGTGGAGCCGCATTGGCGGCTGGCCGTCACCCGCCCGGGCACCCTGGACAACCTCGCGTTGGTGCCCGCCCCGGCCGCGGCGGCCCCGCTGGGGCCCGGTCAGGTGCGTATCGAGGTGCGGGCCGCCGGGCTGAACTTCCGTGATGTGCTCATCGCCCTCGGCATGTACCCCGGTGAAGTGGCTCTCGGTGGCGAGGGCGCCGGTGTGGTCATCGAGGTCGCCGCCGACGTCACCGACCTCGCTCCGGGCACTCGGGTCACCGGCCTCTTCGGTGACGCGTTCGCCCCGGTCGCGGTGGCCGAGCGGGCGGCCGTGGCACCGGTTCCGGACGGCTGGACGTTCGAGCAGGGCGCCGCCATGCCGATCGCACACCTCACCGCCCGGCTCGGCCTGGTCGAACTCGCCGGGCTGCGGGCCGGGGAGAAGGTGCTGATCCACTCCGCGGCCGGCGGCGTCGGCATGGCCGCCGTACAGCTGGCCCGGCACCTCGGCGCCGAGGTCTACGGCACCGCGAGCGAGGGCAAGTGGCAGGTGCTGCGCGAACTCGGCCTGGACGACGCGCATATCGCCTCCTCGCGGGACACCGGTTTCGCCGCGAGGTTCGGACCGGTCGACGTCGTACTGAACTCGCTGTCCGGGGAGTTCGTCGACGCCTCGGCGGGACTGCTGCGCCCCGGTGGCCGGTTCCTGGAGATGGGCAAGACCGACCTGCGTGACCCGGCCGACTTCCCGGACATCGACTACCTGCCGTACGACCTGATGCAGCTGCCGCCGCGGGAGATGCAGCGGCTGCTGGTCGCGGTGCTGGAGCTGTTCGCGGCGGGCGCGCTGACCGCGCCGACGCCGTCCGTGTGGCCGGTGTCCCGCGCGGTGGACGCGTTCCGGTTCCTCAGCCAGGCCCGGCACAACGGCAAACTGGTGCTCACCCTGCCCCGCCGACTCGACCCCCGGGGCACCGCCCTGATCACCGGCGGCACCGGCACCCTCGGCGGGCTGGTCGCCCGCCATCTGGTACGCGAGCACGGCATACGGCACCTGCTGCTGACCAGCCGCCGTGGCAGCGCCCCCGAACTGGAGGCCGAGCTCACCGAACTCGGCGCCGATGTACGCGTGGTGGCCTGCGACGCCGCCGAACGGGAGGACCTGGCAGCGTTGTTGGTCGGCATACCCGCCGAACACCCGCTCACCGCCGTGGTGCACGCGGCCGGGGTCTCCGACGACGGGTTGTTCACCGCGCTCACCCCGGAGCGGCTGGCCGCCACGCTGCGGCCCAAGGTGGACGCCGCGCTGCACCTGGACGAGCTGACCCGTGGCCAGGATCTGGCCGCGTTCGTGCTGTTCTCCTCGGCCACCGGCACCCTCGGCGGCCCCGGCCAGGCCAACTACGCCGCCGCCAACGCCTGCCTCGACGCACTGGCCGGCCGGCGACGCGCCGCCGGGCTGCCCGCCCAGTCGCTGGCCTGGGGGCTCTGGGCCCCGCCCAGCGGTATCACCGGCGAACTCTCGGCGGCGGACCTGGCCCGGATGGCTCGCGCCGGAGTGCAGGCGCTCTCCGCCGAGGAGGGGCTGACACTGTTCGACACGGCGCTCGCCGTCGACGAACCGGTGCTGCTACCGGCCAAGGTCCGCTTGCGCACCGCCGACCCCGCGCTGCTGCCACCGCTGCTGCGCGGCCTGATACGCGGCCCTCGGCGTCGTACCGCCGAGGCCACCGGACCCGGTACAGTCACCCGACCTGCCCAGCTCACCGCCGAGGAACTGCTGACGCTGGTGCGTGCCGAGACGGCCGCCGTCCTCGGCCACGCCGACGCCGACGCCGTCGACCCGCAGGCCGAGTTCCGTGCGCTCGGTGTGGACTCGCTGTCCGCGGTGGAACTACGCAACCGGCTCACCGCGGCCACCGGCACCGCCCTGCCCGCCACCCTGGTGTTCGACTATCCGACCCCGGCCGCGGTCGCCGGGCACCTGCGCCAGGACTCGCCCGGGGAAACGGCAGCCCCGGCCGCGCCGACCCCGGCCGGTTCCGGTGCCGGCACCGACGAGCCCATTGCGATCGTCGGCATGGCCTGCCGGTTCCCGTCGGACATCCGCTCCCCGGAACAGCTGTGGCGGTTCCTGCTCGACGGTGGTGACGGCATCACCGAGTTCCCGGCCGACCGCGGCTGGGAACTGGACTCGCTGTTCGACGCCGATCCCGACCGGCCGGGCACGTCCTACACCCGGCACGGCGGATTCCTGCGCGCCGCCGCCGACTTCGACGCCGACTTCTTCGGCATCAACCCGCGCGAGGCGCTCGCCACCGACCCGCAGCAGCGGCTGCTCCTGGAGACCTCCTGGGAGACCTTCGAACACGCCGGGATCGACCCGACCGCGATGCGCGGCAGCCGGACCGGGGTGTTCGTCGGCGTGATGCGCCAGGACTACGGCCCGATGCTGCACCACGCCGCCGAGGGAGTGGAGGGGTACCGGCTCACCGGCAGCGCGGCCAGCGTCGCGTCCGGCCGGCTCGCCTACGCGTTCGGCCTGGAGGGCCCCGCCCTGACCGTGGACACCGCCTGCTCGTCCTCGCTGGTGGCCCTGCACCTGGCCGCCCAGGCGCTGCGCCGCGGCGAGTGCGACCTGGCGCTGGCCGGCGGCGCCACCGTGATGGCCACTCCCGGCCTGTTCGTGGAGTTCTCCCGGCAGCGCGGCCTGGCCGCCGACGGCCGCTGCAAGTCGTTCTCGGCCGCCGCCGACGGCACCTCGTGGTCGGAGGGCGCGGGGATGCTGCTCGTGGAGCGGCTCTCCGACGCACGCGCCGCCGGGCACCCGGTACTGGCCGTGGTGCGCGGCTCCGCGGTCAACTCCGACGGCGCGTCCAACGGGCTCACCGCCCCCAACGGCCCGTCCCAGCAGCGGGTGATCCGCACCGCGCTGGCCGCGGCCGGACTGTCCACCGGGGACGTCGACGCGGTGGAGGCGCACGGCACCGGCACCACCCTCGGCGACCCCATCGAGGCCCAGGCTCTGCTGGCCACCTACGGCCAGGGCCGGGACGGCGAGCCGCTGTGGCTCGGGTCGGTCAAGTCCAACATCGGGCACACCCAGGCCGCCTCCGGTGTCGCCGGGATCATCAAGATGGTCCTCGCCCTGCGGGAAGGGCTGCTGCCCCGCACCCTGCACGTCGGCGAGCCCAGCCCGCACGTGGACTGGGCCTCCGGCGCGGTGACCCTGCTGACCGAGGCACGGCCCTGGCCGGCAACCGGCCGGGCCCGCCGCGCCGCGGTGTCCTCGTTCGGCGTCAGCGGCACCAACGCGCACATCGTCATCGAGCAGGCCCCGGCCGAGGCACTGCCCGAGCCGCCGGCCCGGACGCCCCTGCCGCTGCCGGCCGTGCTCTCCGCCCGTACCGAGACGGCCCTGCGCGCACAGGCGGCCAGGCTGCTGACCCACCTCGGCGACCACCCGGACGTCGAACCGGCCGCGCTGGCCCACTCGCTGCTGACCACACGAGCCGCGCACCCGCACCGGGCCGCGCTGCTGACCGGTCTCCACGCCGGGCGTGCCCACACCGGACTGACCGGTCCCCACGCCGGACTGGCCGCCCTCGCCGACGGCACCCCCGACGCCGACGTGGTCACCGGCTCCGCCGCCGACGCCGGGAAACTGGCCTTCCTGTTCCCCGGCCAGGGCTCCCAGCGTCTGGGGGCAGGCCGCGAACTGGCCGCCGAGTTCCCCGCCTACGCCGAGGCGTTCGACGCGGTGTGCGCCGAACTCGACCGGCACCTGCCCCGGCCGCTGCGCGAGGTGCTGTTCGCCGCCGAGGGCAGCCCCGAGGCCGCCCTGCTCGACCGTACCGACTTCACCCAGGCCGCGCTGTTCGCCGTGGAGGTCGCGCTGGTCCGGCTCACCGAGAGCTGGGGCCTGCGCGCGGACCTGGTGGCCGGCCACTCAGTCGGCGAGATCGTCGCCGCACACATAGCCGGGGCGCTCACCCTGCCCGACGCCGCCACGCTGGTCACCGCCCGCGGCGGGCTGATGGCGGCGGCCACGGCGGGCGGCGCGATGGTCGCCGTCCAGGCCACCGAGGCCGAACTCGCCCCGCTGCTGGCCGAGTACGCCGGGCAGGTGCGGCTGGCCGCCGTCAACGGCCCGAGTGCGGTGGTGGTGTCCGGCGACGCCGACGCGGTCGCCGAGATCGGTGCGCACTGGCGCGAACGAGGCCGCCGTACCCGCCGGTTGCGGGTCACCATGGCACCGCACTCCCCGCACGTGGACGGCATCCTGGCCGAGTACCGGGAGATCGTCACCGACATCCCGTTCACCGCGCCACGGCTGCCGGTCGTGTCCACGGTGACCGGGGCACCGCTGTCCGAGCGGGAGATCACCGACCCGGAGCACTGGGTGGCCAACGTCCGGGACGGCGTACGGTTCCTGCCCGCGGTGCGCGCCCTGGCCGAGGCCGGGGCCACCGCGTTCGTCGAGATCGGCCCGGCCGCGGCACTGACCGCGATGGCCCGCGACTGCCTGAGCCCGACCGAACCCGACGGCGAACCCACCGCCGGAACGGTCGTGCTGCCCACCCTGCGCGACGGCCGGGACGAGATCCCTGCCCTGCTGGAGGCACTGGCCCGGCTCCATGTGCACGGCATCTCCGCGGACTGGGCGGCGGTCACCGAAGGCCGCGCGCCGACGCCGGTTCCGCTGCCCACCTACCCGTTCCAGCACCGCCGGTTCTGGATGACCGGCGAAACGGCTGCCGACGCCGGCGTGGCCGGCCTGGGCACCGTCGGGCACCCGCTGCTCGGCGCTGCCGTCACGCTCGCGGACGGCGCCGGGGTGCTGTTCACCGGGCGGCTGTCCACCACCGCTCAGCCCTGGCTGGCCGACCATGTCGTGGCCGGCCGGATCGTGCTGCCCGGCACCGCGTACGTCGAACTCGTCGCCCGCGCCGGGGACGAACTCGGCTGCGGCCGGATCACCGAACTCACCCTGCACGCGCCGCTGGTACTGCCCGAGCGGGGCAGCGCCGCACTGCAACTGGTGCTCGGCACGCCCGACGACCAGGGCCGCCGGGCGGTGACCCTGTACTCCCGGGCCGAAGCGGGCACCACCGACGAGCCGTGGACCAGGCACGCCACCGGCACCGTCGAACCGGCGGACGACAGCGCGCCGCCGCTGGGCGAGTGGCCGCCGGCCGAGGCGTCCGAGGCGACCGGGACCGAGTGGGATGGTCCGGGCGGGCTGTACGAGCTGCTGGCCGACCGTGGCCTGGCCTACGGACCGGTGTTCCAGGGCCTGCGCCGGGTCTGGCGGCACGGCGCGGAGCTGTACGCCGAGGTCGCCCTGCCCGAGCCGGCCGAGCCCACCGGCTTCGGGGTGCACCCGGCGCTGCTGGACGCCGCGTTGCACGCGATGGCCACCGACCCGGAGGCGACCACGGCCGCCCTGCCGTTCGCCTGGACCGGGGTGACCGTCCGGCAGCCCGGCGCGGACTCGCTACGGGTGCGGCTGACCCCGGCCGACGGCGGCTTCGCCATCGCGGCGTACGACGGCTACGGCGCCCCGGTGTTCACCGCGGACAGCCTCGCACTGCGCCCGATCCCCGCCGAACTGAGCGCCCAGGACTCCGGGACCGAGGCACTGCACACGGTGGACTGGACGCCGGTGCGCACGGACGCCGCGGGCCCTTCCCCGGCCGAGCCGAGCACCGGCACCGAAGACCCCCCGCCCGTCCGGCTCGGCGCCGACCTCGACCTCACCGCGGTGACCGACCCCGGGCAGTGGCTGCTGGCCGCGCTGCCCGCCGCCGGGAACGACCCGGCCGCGATCGCCACCGCCACCCACCGGGTGCTGGCGTTGCTGCGCGCGTTCCTGACCGAGGAACGGTTCGCCGGCACCACACTCGCACTGCGCACCAACGGAGCCACCGACGGCGCCGACCTGGGCGCCGCCGCCGTCTGGGGCCTGGCCCGCTCCGCGCAGTCGGAGCACCCGGGCCGGATCGTGCTCCTTGACAGCGACGGCAGCCTGCCCGACCCCGTGGCCCTGGCCACCGGCGAGCCCCAACTGTCCGTCCGGGACGGCGCGGTGCTCGTGCCCCGGCTGGTCCGCGCCGGTGCCGGCGAGCCCGCCGTATGGCACCCGGAGGGCACGGTGCTGATCACCGGCGGCACCGGCGCGCTCGGCTCGGTGCTGGCCCGGCACCTCGCCGCCGAGCACGGCGTACGGCACCTGCTGCTCACAGGACGCCGTGGCCCCGACGCCCCCGGCGCCGCGGAGCTGGTCGCTGATCTCGCCGAACTCGGCGCCACCGCCGAGGTGGTGGCCTGCGACGTGGCCGACCGGGGCGCGCTGGCCACGGTGCTGTCCGGCATCCCCGACGCGCACCCGCTCACCGCCGTGGTGCACGCCGCCGGAGTGCTGGACGACGGGATGCTCGCCGCGCAGACCCCCGAGCGCGTCGACCGTGTGCTGCGGCCCAAGGTGGACGCCGCACTGCACCTGGACGAACTGACCCGTGATCAGGACCTGGCCGCGTTCGTGCTGTTCTCCTCGGCCGCCGGGATCCTGGGCAGCCCCGGGCAGAGCAACTACGCCGCCGCCAACGCGGTCCTCGACGGCCTCGCGGCCCGCCGCCGATCGGCAGGCCTTCCCGCCGTGTCGCTGGCCTGGGGCCTGTGGGCCGGAGGCATGGGCGACACGGCCGACGGCACCGCCCGGCAGCGCATCGAACGCCTCGGTGTGGTGCCGCTCCAACCGGCCGAGGGCATGCGACTGTTCGACACCGCCGTACCCGGCGAGAACGCCCTGGCCGTCCCGGTCCGGCTGAACCTGGCCGCGCTCCGCGAGCAGGCCCGCACCGTCCCGCCCGCCCCGGTGCTGCGCGGACTGGTCCGTGTCCCGGCCCGCCGCGCCACCGGCACCGGCACGCTCCAGGCGGCGTTCGCCGGGATCGACGAGGCCGCCCGCGGCAGGCTGGTGCACGACACCGTGCGTACCGCGGTCGCCGCCACCCTCGGCCATGGCAACGCGGCCGAACTGGGCGACCGGCGCGCCTTCACCGACCTCGGCTTCGACTCGCTGACCTCGGTGGAACTCCGCAACCGGCTGGCCGCCGGCACCGGACTGACGCTGCCCGCCACGCTGGCCTTCGACCACCCGAGCATCGCGGCCACCGCCGCATACCTGCTGCGCAGGCTCACCGCGGCCGCCGCCCCGGCGCCCACCGCACCCAGCCGCACCGGCCCTGCCGACGAACCGATCGCCATCATCGGCATGGCGTGCCGCTACCCGGGCGGAGTGCGCTCCCCGGAGGACCTGTGGCGGCTGGTGACCGCGGACGGCGACGGCATCTCGCCGTTCCCCACCGACCGCGGCTGGAACACCGAGCAGCTCTACGACCCCGACCCCGACCGCGCCGGGCGCACCTACCTCACCAAGGGCGGATTCCTCCACGACGCAGCCGAGTTCGACGCGGGCCTCTTCGGGATCTCGCCGCGCGAGGCCCTCGCCATGGACCCGCAGCAGCGGCTGCTCCTGGAGACCTCCTGGGAGGCACTGGAACGCACCGGCATCGACCCGCTGTCACTGCAGGACACCGACACCGGCGTGTTCGTCGGCGTCATGTACCACGACTACGCCACCCGGCTCCCCAGCACCCCACAGGACGTCGAGGGCTACCTCGGCGCGGGCACCGCGGGCAGCGTCGCCTCCGGCCGGATCGCATACACCTTCGGCCTGCAGGGCCCCGCGGTCACCGTCGACACCGCCTGCTCCTCCTCGCTGGTCACCCTGCACCTCGCGGCGCAGGCGCTGCGGGCGGGGGAGTGCTCCATGGCGCTCGCCGGCGGCGCGACCGTGATGTCCACCCCCGGCACCTTCATCGAGTTCTCCCGGCAGCGCGGACTGGCGGCCGACGGCAGGGTGAAGGCGTTCTCCGCGGACGCGGACGGCACCGTCTGGTCCGAGGGCGTCGGCCTGCTGGTGGTGGAGCGGCTGTCCGACGCGCGCCGCAACGGCCACCGCGTCCTGGGTGTGCTGCGCGGCTCGGCGGTGAACCAGGACGGCGCCTCCAACGGGCTCACCGCCCCCAACGGCCCCTCGCAGGAACGGGTGATCCGCACCGCGCTGGCCGCCGCCCGACTGTCCCCCGCGGACGTGGACCTGGTGGAGGCGCACGGCACCGGAACCGCGCTGGGCGACCCGATCGAGGCCCAGGCGCTGCTGGAGACCTACGGCGCCGACCGCGAACAGCCCCTGTGGCTGGGGTCGGTGAAGTCGAACATCGGGCACACCCAGGCCGCCGCCGGTGTCGCCGGCGTGATCAAGGTCGTACAGGCGATGCACCACGGGGTGCTGCCACGCACCCTGCACATCGGCGAACCGACCTCGCACGTGGACTGGGCGTCCGGTGAGGTGCGGCTGCTCACCGAGGCGCGGCCGTGGCCGGAGCGCCAGGGGCCGCGGCGGGCGGCGGTGTCCTCGTTCGGGATCAGCGGCACCAACGCCCACGTGATCATCGAACAGGCCCCGGAGGTTCCGGCCCCGCAGCCGGCGCCCCGGCGAGTGGTGCCGGTGCCGCTGTCCGCCAACACCGAGGCCGCACTGCGTGCCCAGGCCGGCCGGCTGCGCACCTGGCTGACCACCCAACCGGACGCCGGAATACCCGAGTTGGCGGCCGCCCTGACCACCGGACGCTCCGCGCTGACCCACCGTGCCGTGGTGGTCGCGGCCGACCGTCAGGACCTGCTCGGCGGACTGACCGCGCTGGCCGCCGGGGACACCGCACCGCACATCGCCACCGGAACGGCCGGGGCCACCGGCCGCACGGTGTTCGTGTTTCCGGGGCAGGGTGCGCAGTGGGCGGGGATGGCGGTGGAGTTGCTGGAGTCGTCGCCGGTGTTCGCGGAGCGGTTGGGCGAGTGTGCTTCGGCGTTGGGTGAGTTCGTGGACTGGTCGCTGCTGGGTGTGTTGCGGGGGGAGGTGGGGGAGCCGTCGTTGGAGCGGGTGGATGTGGTGCAGCCGGTGTCGTTCGCGGTGATGGTTTCGTTGGCGGCGTTGTGGCGGTCGTTCGGGGTGGAGCCGGATGCGGTGGTGGGGCATTCGCAGGGGGAGATCGCGGCTGCGTGTGTGGCGGGGGCACTGTCCCTGCGCGACGCCGCGCTGGTCGTCTGCGTGCGGAGCAGGCTGATCGCCGAGGAACTGGCCGGACTCGGCGGGATGGCGTCAGTGACGCTGCCCGCCGACGAGGTGACCGCCATATTGCCCTCGGGTGTGACGGTCGCCGCGGTCAACGGCTCCGCCTCCACGGTGGTCTCCGGTGACCCGGCGGCCCTGGACCGACTGCTGGCCGACTGTGAGGAGCAAGGCACACGGGCCCGTCGTATCGCGGTGGACTACGCCTCCCACTCCCCGCAGGTCGAGCGCATCGAGGCACGACTGGTCGAGGCCCTCGCGGAGGTGCGCCCGCGTGCGGCGGACGTGCCGATGTTCTCCACGGTCACCGCCGACTGGGTCGAGCCCGCCGTGCTGGACGCGGAGTACTGGTACCGCAACCTCCGTCAGACCGTTCGTTTCGAAGCAGCCGTGCGCGCCCTGGCCGAGCAGGGCCACCGTGGCTTCGTGGAGGTCAGCCCCCACCCCGTGCTGACGCCCGGCATCGACCAGACGCTGGACGAGGTGACCGTCGTGGGCTCGCTGCGCCGCGACGAGGGCGGCCTCGACCGTTTCCTGCTCTCCGTCGCCGAGGCCCAGGTCGCCGGGCTGCCGGTACGGCTTTCCGCCGCCTTCGACGGCACCCGGCCCGCGCTGCCGGACCTGCCCACCTACGCCTTCCAACGGCAGCGCTACTGGCTCTCCGCCCCGGAGCACACCGGCACCGACGCGGCGGACGGCACGTTCTGGGCGGCGGTCGACCCTGCCGACCCCAAGGCACTGGCCGACCTGCTCGGTGTGCCCGCTGAACCCCTCGCCGAGGTCCTGCCCGGACTGGCCGCCTGGCGCGCCGCCCAGGAAGCGACCGCCACCACCGACAGCCGGCGCTACACCGTGGGCTGGCGGCCCGTCGAGGCCACCGAGGCGGTGCTGAGCGGCACCTGGCTGGTGGTCGGCCCAGACACCCCGGTCCTGGCCGAGGACTGCGCCGCCGTGCTCACCCGCGCCGGGGCCGAGGCCCGCGTGGTCGACCAGGGCACCGCCGCGGCCGAGGCCGGCACCGTGACCGGGGTGGTCTCGCTGCTCGGCCTGGCCGAGGGCCCGCACCCGGACCACCCCGCCGTGCCCGCCGGACTGGCCGCCACCCTCGACCTGGTGCGCGCCCTCGCCGACACCGGCACCGCACTGTGGCTGGTCACCTCCGGCGCGGTCGGCGCCACCCCGGCCGACCGGCTGCCGCACCCCGAACAGGCCATGCTCTGGGGCCTGGGCCGCACCCTCGCACTGGAGCAACCGAAACTGTTCGGCGGCATCGTCGACCTGCCCGAGGACCCGGGCCGTGGGCTGGACCGGCTGGCAGCGCTGCTGGCCGGCACCGAGGACCAGGCCGCCGTACGCGACACCGGGGTGCTGGTGCCGCGCCTGGCGCACGCCCCGCTGGGCGGGCGCACCCCGGCCAGGCCGTGGCAGCCCACCGGCACCGTGCTGGTCACCGACGGCCTCGGCCCGATGGGGCTGCCGGTGGCCCGCTGGCTGGCCGGCAACGGCGCACAGGCGTTGGTCCTCACCTCCGACGACCCGGCCGCCGGCGCGCCGGACGACCTCGGTGTCCCGGTCACCGTCAGCACCTGCGACCCGGCCGACGAAACCGCGCTCGCCGACCTGCTCGCCGCGATCCCGGCGGACACACCGCTGACAGCCGTGGTGCACACCGCGGGCACGCTGCGCTCCGGCCCGCTGGCCGGCACGGACCTCGCCGAAGTCGCCGCCACCCTCGACGCCAAGGTGCGCGGCGCGGCCAACCTGCACCGGCTCACCGGCGAGTTGGACGCGTTCGTGCTCTTCTCCTCCGTCGCGGCCACCTGGGGCGGCAGCGAACAGGGCGCGTTCGCCGCGGCCAACGCCTACCTCGACGCGCTGGCGCAGCACCGGCAGGCCCACGGGCTGCCCGCCACCGCCGTCGCCTGGGGACCATGGGAGGGCGCCGGGTTCGGTGCGGCGGACGCCGACACCGAGGCCCGGCGCCGTGAGGAACTGCGCCGCCGGGGCGTGCTGGCGCTGCCCCCGCAGGAGGCGCTCGCGGCACTGGCCGACGCGGTGCGGCACGCCGACACCAACGTGACCGTGGCCGACGTGGACTGGGCCGGTTTCGCACCCGCGTTCACCGCCGCCCGGCCCAGCCCGCTGCTGGGCGACCTGCCCGAGGTACGGGACGCGCTCACCGCCGTAACCGGCGAACCGGACGCCGCCGAGTCCCCGCTCGCCGACCGGCTCGGCGCGCTGCCCGAGGCCGACCAGCAGCGCGAACTCGTAGAGCTGGTACGCCGGGAGGTCGCCGTCGTACTCGGGCACCGGGACCCGGACGCCCTGCCCACCGGACGGCCGTTCACCGACCTCGGTTTCGACTCACTGGCCGCGGTCAACCTGCGCAACCGGCTCGGCGCGGCCACCGGCGTACGCCTTTCGGCCAGTGCCGTGTTCGACCATCCGACCCCCGCCGGACTCGCAGACCACCTGCGCAGGCAGCTGGTGGTGCCGGCCGCGGCCGCCGTCGGCTCGCTGGACGAGGAACTCGACCGGCTGGCCGGAGTGCTTGCCGAGGTGTCCGGCGAGGACGACCGGCGGCGGGCGCTGACCCGGCTACAAGGACTGGTCGGCCGGCTGACCCCGCGCGCCGACGGCGACCGCGAGTCGGTCACCGAGCAGCTCGGGGCCGCGAGCGACGAAGAGATCTTCCGGTTCATCGACTCGGAGTTGAGCTGATCATGAGTGATGTCGATCGTCTCCGCGACTACCTGCGCAAGGTCACCGTCGACCTGCACGAGACCCGGCAGCGGTTACGGGACTACGAGCAGCGCGACACCGAGCCGGTGGCCATCGTCGGCATGGCCTGCCGCTTCCCCGGCGGCATCGCCTCGCCCGAGGACCTGTGGGAGGTGGTGGCCTCGGGGCGCGACGTGATGTCGGCCTTCCCCACCAACCGGGGCTGGCCGCTGGACCGCCTCTTCGACGCCGACCCGGACCGGCCCGGCACCACCTACGTGAAGGAAGGCGGGTTCCTGCACGACGTGGCCGACTTCGACGCCACGTTCTTCGGTATCTCGCCGCGCGAGGCCCTTGCCATGGACCCGCAGCAGCGGCTGCTCCTGGAGACCTCATGGGAGGCGCTGGAGCGGGCCGGCATCGACCCGCTGTCGCTGCGCGGCAGCCGGACCGGTGTGTTCGTCGGCAGCGGCGCTCAGGACTACGGGATGCTCGCCGCGCAGGCCGCCGAGGACCTGGAGGGCTACCTGCTGACCGGCAACGCGATCAGCGTGCTGTCCGGACGGCTGTCGTACACGCTCGGCCTGGAGGGCCCCGCGCTGTCCGTGGACACCGCCTGCTCGGCCTCGCTGGTCGCCCTGCACCTGGCCCGCCAGTCGCTGGCCCGCGGTGAGTGCTCGCTGGCGCTGGCCGGCGGAGCGTCGGTGCTGTCCACCCCGGCCGGGTTCGTGGAACTGTCCCGGCAACGCGGCCTGGCCCCGGACGGCCGCGCCAAGGCGTTCGCCGAGGCCGCCGACGGCACCGCCTGGGCCGAGGGCGCCGGGATCCTGGTGGTGGAGCGGCTCTCCGACGCGCGCCGCAACGGCCACCGCGTGCTCGCCGTGGTGCGCGGCTCGGCCGTCAACCAGGACGGCGCCTCCAACGGGCTGACCGCGCCCAACGGGCCCTCCCAGGAACGGGTCATCCGCGCCGCGCTCGCCGACGCGGGGCTGGCCGCCGCCGACATCGACGCCGTCGAGGCGCACGGCACCGGGACCGCGCTGGGCGACCCGATCGAGGCCAACGCGCTGCTCGCCACCTACGGCCGCAACCGGGCCGCCGACCGCCCGCTGTGGCTGGGTTCGCTCAAGTCCAACCTGGGCCACGCGGGTGCGGCCGCCGGGGTCGGCGGCATCATCAAGACGGTGATGGCGCTGCGCGGCGACCGGCTGCCGCGCACCCTGCACGTGGACGCGCCCACCTCCGAGGCGGACTTCGCCTCCGGCGCGGTGGCGCTGCTCACCGAGGAGCAACCCTGGCCCGAGACCGGCCGCCCGCGCCGTGCCGGTGTCTCCGCGTTCGGCATCAGCGGCACCAACGCACACGTACTCCTCGAACAGGCCGACGAGTTCGCGGCCCCGGAGCCGGACCGCGAGGCCCCCACCGACGGCCGGGGCACACCGACAGCCACACCGGCTACGCCCCCGCGCTCCACACCGGTTTCGCTCCCGGGCTCCGCATCGGTTCCCGCCCCCGTCTCCGGTCCGGTTTCGCTCCCGGGCTCCGGTCCGGTTTCGCCCCCGGGCTCCGTGCCGGTTCCCGCGCCTGTCTCCGGTCCGGTTTCGCTCCCGGGCTCCGCGCCGGTTCCGCTCGCGGGTTCCGGAGTGGTTCCGCCGCCCGTGTCCGCACCGGTTCCGCTCGCGGTCTCCGCCCGCACCCGGGAGGCCCTGCACGCCCAGGCCGAACGCCTGCTGCCCCTCGTACGGCGCGGCACCCCGCTGCCCGACCTCGCCGCGGCCCTGCTGCACTCCCGCGCCGCCCTCGAACACCGCGCCGTGGTCGTCGCCGACGACGCGGACACCGCCGCCGCCGGCCTGGCCGCCCTGGCCACGGGCAGGTCGCACGACACCCTGGTCAGCGCCACCGCCGCACCGGACGACCGGGTGGTGTTCGTGTTCCCCGGCCAGGGCTCCCAGTGGGCGGGCATGGCCGCCGAACTCCTCGACTCCGCCCCGGTGTTCGCCGCACACCTCGCCGAGTGCGACACCGCGGCCCGCGCCTTCGTGGACTGGTCCCTCACCGACGTACTGCGCGGGGCGCCCGGCGCGCCCGACATGGAGCGCATCGAGATCCTGCAACCGGTGCTGTTCGCCGTGATGGTGTCGCTGGCCGAGCTGTGGCGCTCCTACGGCCTCACCCCGGCCGCGGTGGTCGGCAGCAGCCAGGGCGAGATCGCCGCCGCCTACACGGCGGGGGCGCTGACCCTGCACGACGCGCTGAAGATCGTGGTGCTGCGCAGCCAGCTGTTCGCCGACGAACTGCGCGGCAACGGGGCAGTGGTGTCGGTGGCCGCGCCCGAGGAGCAGGTCCGCGCCCGGCTGGCCGCCCAGGGCGGCGCGCTGCACATCGGCGGGGTCAACGGACCCAACGCGGTCACCGTGGTCGGCGAGCCGGCCGGGCTCGAGCGGTTCGTCGCCGAGGCCACCGCCGACGGGCTGCGGGCCCGGCTGGTCGCCTCCACCGTCGCCTCGCACTGCGACCAGGTCGACCCGCTGCACGACCGCATCGTGGACATGTTCGCCGGCGTACGGCCCACCGCCACCGAGGTGCCGTTCTGCTCCACCGTCACCGGCACCTTCACGGACACCGGCACCCTGGGCGCGGAGTACTGGTTCGACAACGCCCGCCGGCCGGTGGCCTTCGACCCGGCCGTGCGCACCCTGCTGGCCGCCGGGTTCCGGTTCTTCGTCGAGGTCAGCCCGCACCCGGTGCTGGTCACCGCCGTGCAGGAGATCGCCGAGGACGCCGGCACTGACGCCGTCGCGGTCGGTTCGCTGCGCCGGGACCAGGGCGGCCTGGACCGCTTCCTGCGTTCGGTGGCCGACGCGTACACCCGCGGCGCCCCGGTCGACCTGGGCGCCGCCCTGGCCGGCCGGGACACCGCCTGGGTGGACCTGCCCACCTACCCCTTCCAGCGGCAGCGCTACTGGCCGGACCCCGACCCCACCGCCGCCACGGCAGCGTCCGACCCGATGGAGTCCGGCTTCTGGGAAGCGGTCGAGAAGGCCGACCTGGCCGGCCTCAGCGACGCCCTGGAACTGGACACCGCACCGCTGGCGGCCGTTCTGCCCGCGCTGTCCGCGTGGCGGCGGCAGCGGCGGGAGCAGTCCGTCATGGACTCCTGGCGTTACACCCTGGACTGGCGGCCGGTACCCGACCCCGCGAGCGCCCGGCTGGCCGGGGACTGGCTGGTCGCCGTACCCCCCGGGCACACCGGGCCGGAACCCGACGCGCTGGCCCGGCACGGCGCCCGGGTGATCCGGGTCGAGGTCGCCGCAGGCCCGCCGGACCCGGAAGCCCTGCGCACCGCGCTGGCCGGCGTGCAACCCACCGGCGTCCTGGCCCTGTTGAGCCGGCCGGCCGCGGCGGCCTTGGTCCGCGCCCTCGTCGAAGCGGGCGTGGCGGCCCCGCTGTGGTTCACCACCACGGCAGCGGTGGCCCTGGACGCCGAGCCGGACGGCGACCCCGACCGGGCCGGACTGTGGGGCCTGGCCCCGACCGTCTCCCTGGAACACCCCGCCCTCACCGGCGGCATCGTCGACCTGCCCGCCCAGGCCGACGAACGGGCGCTGACCCGCTGGTGCGCGGCGCTGTCCGGGCGGACCGGCGAGGACCAACTGGCCGTCCGCCCGGCCGGGCTGTTCGCCCGCCGCCTGGTGCGCAGCCCGCGCACCGCACCGGCCGGCGCCGCATGGCGGCCCACCGGCACCACCCTGGTCACCGGCGCCGACACCGCCGTCGGCGCGGCCACGGCCCGCTGGCTGGCCGCGGCGGGCGCCCCCGCGCTGCTGCTGCCCGTCGATCCGGACGCCACCGTGGCCGCGCACGTCGTCGCCGAACTGCGCGACCTGGGCACCGAAGTACATACCGTCGCCTGCGACCTGACGGACCGTGAGGCGGTCGCCGAACTGCTCGCCGGGCAGCCGGTCACCGCCGTGATACACACCGCCGTACCGCTGGCCGAGGCGCCGCTGACCGCCCTCGACGGCACCGCCGCCCCCCACCCCGGGGTCACCGCCGCCCGGCATCTGCACGACCTCACCCGCGACACCCCGCTCACCGCGTTCGTGCTGTTCTCCTCCGTGTCCGGCACCTTCGGCGGCGTCGGGCAGGCCGGCTATGCCGCGGCCGCCGCCGCGCTGGACGCCCTGGCCGAACACCGAGCCGCGGCCGGGCTGCCCGCACTGTCGGTGGCCTGGGCACCCTGGGACGACCCGGCCGACACGACCGGGACGGCGGCCACCCGCCGGGAACGGCTGGCCGACCGCGGCATCGCGGTCCTCGACGAACACCGTGCCCTGGCCGCGCTCGGCGCCGCGCTCACGGCGGGGGACACCCGTCTGCTGCTGGCCGATGTGGACTGGCCGCGGTTCCGCGCCGCGTACACCTTCACCGGGCCGCGCCCGCTCATCGCCGAGTTCACCCCCCAGCGCGGCCGACGTGAGACCACCGGGCCGGCCGCCCCGGACACCGGCCGGCTGGCCGCCCTGCCCGCCGCCGAGCGGTACGGCGCGCTGCTGGCCGCGATCACCGGGCAGGCCGCGGCCGTCCTGGGCTTCGCGGACGGCTCCGCGATCGACCCGGACCGCCGCTTCCTCGAACACGGCTTTGACTCGCTGACCACCCTGGAGCTGCGCAACCGGCTCTCGGCGGCCACCGGGGTACGGCTGACCGCGGCCACCCTCTTCGAGCACGACACCCCCGAGGCGCTCGCCCGTCACCTGCAGGGCGAACTCGGCCCGGACCCGGCCGACACCCCCGAAGCCGGGATGTTCGCGAGCCTGTGCCGCGAGGCGACCGAAGCCGAGAAGACCGGCGAGTTCGTCGAACTGCTGGGCGCCGCCGCCAAGTTGCGCGCCACCTTCGGCTCCGCCGAGGAGGCCGGCCCGCTGCCCGGACCGGTGGAGCTGACCGCACACGACGAAGGCCCGGTGCTGGTCTGCCTGCCCACGGTGCTGGCCACCTCAGGACCGCACCAGTACGCCCGGTTCGCCGCCGGACTGCGCGACCGGCGCGCGGTGTCGGCACTCGCTCTGCCCGGCTACCTCGACGGCGAACCGCTGCCCGCCGACCGGCCCACCGCCATCGAGGCCCTCACCCGGCGGGTGGAGGCGGCGGCGGGGGAGCGGCCGGTGGTGCTGGTCGGCTACTCCTCCGGCGGCCTGCTGGCCGACGGCGTCGCCGCCCGGCTGGCCGCGGGGGGTCGGCCGGCCGCCGGGCTGGTCCTCATCGACACCTTCGTCTTCGGCCCCGAACTCCCCACCGACGGCGCCGCCCTGTTCGAGCAGATGTTCGCGAGGCTGGCCGAGAGCGGCGCGGTCACCGACGCCCGGCTCACCGCGATGGGCGGCTATCTGCGGCTGCTCACCGACTGGGAACCCGCCGACTCGACCACGCCGGTCCTGGTGGCCCGGGCCACCGAGCCACTCACCGGGTTCGACCGCCCGCCGGCCTCCTGGGCGTTCCCGCACGACGTGGTGGAGCTGGCCGGCGACCACTTCACCGTCCTCGAAGAGCACGCCGACCGTACTGCCCAGGCGGTGCACGAGTGGTTGGAGAAACGATGACACAACGACGTACCACCGTTCTGGTCGTCGGCGCGGGCCCGTGCGGCCTGGCCATGGCCGCACAGCTCAGCCGGCTCGGCGTGCCGGTCACCGTGGTGGACGCGGCCGACCACCCGCACACCGGCTCCCGGGCGATCCTGCTGTGGCCGCCGGTACGGGAAGTGCTCGGTGAACTCGGGCTCGCCGAGCGCGCAGCCCGCGACAGCGTCCAGCCCGCCGCGCTCCACTACCACCTGGGCTCCGGCGGCAGTGTGCGCGTGCCGCTCAGCGAGGCCAACGCCCCGCTGGTGCTGCCGCAGGAGCGCACCGGCCGGCTGCTCGCCGAGGCACTGGCCGACCGGGGCGTCGACGTCGAGTGGGGTACCCGGGTCACCAAGGTCGTGCCGGACGCGCACACGGTCACCGTCATCGCGAGCCGCGCGGACGGCACCACCACCGAGATCGAGGCCGACTGGGTGGTCGGCGCGGACGGGCTGCACAGCCAGGTCCGCGCCCAGTTGGGCATCGACTTCTCCGGGGCCCGGTTCCCGGCCGCCTTCCTGCTCGCCGAGGGACGCATCGACGGCGAGCACGGTATGAGCGGGCTCACCTCCGAGGAGATCCACTACTTCCTCGCCGACACCGGCGTCGCGCTGATCGCCCCGCTGCCCGGCGGCGAGTTCCGTATCTCCGGCGCCGTCCCGGACGGCACCGAGGCCACCGCCGAGCAGGCCCAGGCACTTCTGGACGAACGCGGCCCCGGCGGGCTCCGTTTCACCGAGGTGCGTACCGTGACCCTGTTCTCCAGCGACGAGCGGGTGGCCGGCGCGCTGCGCTCCGGCCGGTGCTTCCTCGTCGGCGACGCCGCCCACGTCCACAGCCCGATCGGCGGCCAGGGCCTCAACCTGGGCATCCCCGACACCCGTAACCTGGCCTGGAAGCTGGCCGGCGTGGTGCACGGCCGGCTGCACGAGTCGGTCCTGGACACCTACGACCCCGAGCGCCGCGCCGCGATCGCGCAGACCCTCCAGGCCACCGGCCGCATGGCCCGGCAGGCCGTGGTCGGCCCGCTGGCCCGTCAGATCCGCAACCTCACCTGGCGGTTGCTCGACGCCACCGGCGTACTGGCCCGCGGCTACGCCCCGATGCTGGCCGGCTGGCGCAGCCACTACCCCGACGTGCTGTTCGGCGGCACGGAACAACGGGCCCGGCCCCGCCCCGGCACCCGGGACCCCCGGTGGATCCCCAAGCCGTCCGACGAACTGGCCGGCCGGTTCCAGCTGATCACCTACGGCGGCAAGGGCACCCAACTGGCCTATCAGGCTGCCGAGTTGGCCGACCGGCTGCCCGAACTGGTCGCGCACTTCCCGCTGGACGGCGCCACCGAGAAGTTCGTGCTGCTTCGCCCGGACGGCTATGTGGCCGCCGCCGGCGCCGCCGACCGGTTCCCCGACGCCGCCGCACGGCTCACCGAACTGGTCCCCACCCCGTCATCCCCGGCCGCGATCGACCGGTGAGGGCCGAGCACCCCACGAGCCGAGCACCCCACGAGCCGAGCACCCCACGACGAGAGGACACGACATGCCCAATCCCGACGGTGCGCCGGTCACCGGCTGTCCCGTGCACGCCGCCGCCACGGCGGTTCCCCGCCCCTGGGCGCCCGGGCTGCCCGAACCCGGCCCGGTGGAGCAGCTGCTGCTGCCCGACGGCAACCCGGTATGGATGATCACCCGCTACGAGGACGCGCTCGCCGCACTGAACAACCGCAAGCTGAGCAAGCACTTCGACAACGCGCTGCCCGAGCTGTGGCCCTCCCTGGGCTACGACGGCCGTAAGTCCATCCTCAACCAGCACATGAACCTCGCCGACCCGCCCGAGCACACCCGGCTGCGCAGACTTGTCTCCAAGGCGTTCACCCCGCGCCGGGTGGCCGACCTCGGCGAGCGGATCCAGCAGATCACCGACGAACTGCTCGACGCGGTCGCCGAGGCCGGCACCGCCGACCTGAAGGCCTCGTTCATCTCGCCGCTGATCTCCACGGTGCTCTACGAGATGCTCGGCGTGCCGCTCGCCGACGTCGAGGAGTTCGAGCGCAACACCTACATATTCGTGGGCCTCGGCAACTCCTCCAGCCCCGAGGAGGTCGTCGCCTCGGTCGGCTGGTTCGAGGAGTACCTGACCCAGCTGACCGCGCAGCGCCGTGCCCACCCCGGGCCCGACCTCATTTCCGGTCTGGTGCAGGCCAACGAGGACGGCGACGCCCTCGCCGACCTGGAGATCCGCTCCACGGTGATGCTGCTGCTCCTCGCCGGCGCCGAGACCACCATCAACCTTCTCTCCAACGGCATCCTCGCGCTGCTGCGCAACCCGGAGCAGCTGGCCGAACTCAAGGACGACCCCGAGGGGCTCGGCCCGGCCATCGAGGAACTGCTGCGGCTGACCAGCCCGGTGTTCACCGTGGTGTACCGCTTCGCCACGGAGGACATGGAGCTGGGCGGCGCCCAGGTAAAGGCGGGTGAGCACGTGATGATCTCGCTGGCCGCGGCCAACCACGACCCGGGCCAGTTCGGCGACCCGGAGACGCTGGACATCCACCGCGACGCCTCCAAGCACCTCGCGCTCGGCCATGGCACCCACTTCTGCATCGGCGCCCCCCTGGCCAGGCTCAAGGCCCGGATCGCCCTGCGCACCCTGTTCGACCGGTTCGACGACCTCCGACTTGCCGTTCCCGACGAGAAGCTGACCTGGACGCCCAGCCTGGTCGCCAACAGCCTGGACCAGCTGCCGGTGACCTTCACCGCGGCCACCCCGGCCGCCGCCGGCTGACCTCCCCCGCGCACCCCTTGCCCCTCCGTACCGAGATCTGTACCGAGACTCTTTTCCGCGTGGCGACGGCCGTCCCGCGCGGGGTTGGGAACGACAGCGATGACCGAGGCACCCATGCTCGACCCGGGCTTCATAGCGCAGCTGCTGCCCTTCGACCCCTTCGACCCGGCCTTCCTGGCCGACCCCTACCCGATCTACGCGCAGATCCGCGAGAAGGGCCCGGTGACCCGCACCCCCCTGGGGCTGTGGGCGGTGACCGGGCACGAGGCCTGCTCGGCCGTACTGCGCGACCAGCGCTTCGGCTGGGGCGACGGCGCCACCGTCGCCGACCACTTCCGCACCGAGGCCGACGGCACGGTGGTGCGGCCGTTCATCTTCTCCGACCCGCCCGAGCACACCCGGATCCGCGCCCTGGTCGGCAAGGCGTTCGCGGCCCGCCAGGTGGACCGGATGCGCACCATCGCCGAGCGGGTCGTGCGCGAGCTGATCGAGACCGCGCGCGCCGAGGCCGGCGAGGGCCCGATCGACCTGATGAGCGCGGTGGCGCACCCGCTGCCCGGCCGGATGCAGAACGCGCTCCTGGACGTCCCGGCCGAGCACGCCGCCCGTTTCGACGAGCTGTCCGGCGACATCGCCCGCGGCCTGGACCCGAGCTTCCTGCTCGCGCCCGAGGAGATCGCCAAACGGGACGACGCCCGCGCCGAGTTGTACCGGTACATCGGCGAGCTGGCCGAGCAGCGCCGGGCGAAGCCGGGAACCGACCTCATCAGCGAGCTGGTCGCCGTCGAGGAGGGCGGCGACCAACTGACCCCGGGGGAGCTGGAGGTCACGTGCACCCTGCTGCTCTCCGCCGGGTACGCCACCACGGTGAACCTGATCGGCAACGGCATGTTCGCGCTGCTTGGCCGCCCCGACCAGCGGGACTGGCTGCGCGACCACCCCGGCCAGGTGCCCGCAGCGGTGGAGGAGATGCTGCGCTTCGACACGCCGGTGCAGATGATCTCCCGGGTCGCCCTGGCCGAGGCCGAGATCGCCGGGCAGACCGTCCAGCCGGGCGAGCAGGTCATGCTGATGATCGGCGCCGCCAGCCACGACCCGGACGTCTACGACGATCCCGACGAGCTGAAGCTGGACCGGCCCGCCGGCCGCAACCTGGGCTTCGGCCTCGGCATCCACTTCTGCGTCGGCGCCCCGCTGGCCCGGCTCACCGCACAGGCCGCGGTGTCCGCCCTGGCCGCGCTGGACCTGGAACCGGTCACCGACGCCCCGGCCCGGGTGCCCAACATCATCATGCGCGGCCTGGCCGAACTGCCGGTCCGGGTGACCGGCTGACCCGCAGGACACCGGGCGGACGCCCACCGGAGGTCTCCGGTGGGCACGCACCGCGTCCGCACGGCGTCCCGAACCCGAGCACACGCCGCCTCACCGCACACGGAGACTACGGGGATGACCGACACCCTGACCGCACCAGAGCTCTGGATCCGCCGCTACCGGCCGGCACCCGAGGATGCCGACGTGTCGCTGGTCTGCTTCCCGCACGCGGGTGGCTCCGCCAGTTACTTCCGACCGCTCGCCGACGGGCTGGCCTCCGTCGCCGAGGTCCTGTCCGTGCAGTACCCGGGCCGCCAGGACCGGCGTGCCGAACCGCCCCGTACGTCGATCTCCCGGCTGGCCGACGAGATCCTCACCGTCCTTGAGTCCCTGCCACGGCGTCGGCTGGTGCTGTTCGGGCACAGCATGGGCGCCTGCCTGGCGTTCGAGGTGGCCCGCCGGATCGAGCGGGGCTCCTCGCTCGACCTGCTCGGGCTGGTCGTCTCCGGCCGCACCGCCCCGCCGAAGGTGCGCGACCGCGGGGTCCGTTCGATGGACGACGCCGGTGTCATCGCCGAGATCCGCCGGCTGAACGGCACCGACGAGCGGCTGCTCCTCGACGACGACATCATCCAGATGATCATGCCGGCGATCCGCGGCGACTACACGGCCGTGGAGTCGTACCGGTACCTGCCGGGGCCGCGCCTGCGCTGCCCGATCAGTGTGCTCGTCGGCGACGACGACCCGCAGGTCACCCTCGCCGAGGCCGGGGAGTGGCGCGACCACACCGAGGGCGCCTTCACCCTGCGCGACTTCCCCGGTGGCCACTTCTACCTGGCCGAGCAGCAGGCCGGAGTGGTCCGGGCGCTGACCGAGGACCTGGCGGCCTTCCGCCCCGGGCCGGGGTCCGGCGCCTGACCGAACCGTCCCCGAGCACGCCCCCCAGACCGAAGGAAGCCTGTGGTGATGACCGACCTGGCCGCCGCGATCGAGTCACCCGACGCGCAGACACACGACTTCGCGTCCCTGCCGGTACCGGAGTCCTACCGGGCCACCGTGCTGCTCAAGGACGAACAGCACATGTTCGACGGTGTCCCGGTCGGTGACCGCGAACCCGCCAAGTCCCTGCACCTCAGTGACGTGCCGACCCCGGTGCCCGGCCCCGGCGAGGCCCTGATCGCCGTCATGGCGAGCTCCGTCAACTACAACACGGTGTGGAGCGCGCTGTTCTCGCCCGTGCCGACCTTCGCCTTCCTCGAACGCTACGCCCGCACCGGCGGCCCGGCCGCCCGGCACGACCTGCCTTACCACGTGATCGGCTCCGACCTGTCCGGAGTGGTCCTGCGCACCGGGCCCGGGGTGCGTCGCTGGCAGCCCGGTGACCGGGTGGTCGCGCACTGTCTGTCCGTCGAGTTGGAGGACGCGGCGGGTCACGACGACACCATGCTCGACCCGGAGCAGCGGATCTGGGGCTTCGAGACCAACTACGGCGGGCTGGCCGAACTGGCGCTGGTGAAGGCCAACCAGCTGATGCCCAAGGCCGGGCACCTTACCTGGGAGGAGGCCGCCGCCCCCGGCCTGGTCAACTCAACCGCCTACCGTCAGCTCGTCTCGCGCAACGGCGCCGCCATGAAGGTCGGCGACACCGTGCTGATCTGGGGCGCGGGCGGCGGTCTCGGCTCGTACGCCACCCAGTACGCGCTGGCGGGCGGCGCGACCCCGATCTGTGTGGTCTCCAGCGAGCAGAAGGCGGAGATCTGCCGTGCGATGGGCGTCGAGGCGATCATCGACCGCGGCGCGGAGAACTACCGGTTCTGGCGGGACGAGGACACCCAGGACCAGAAGGAGTGGAAGCGGTTCGGCAGGCGCATCCGCGAGCTGACCGGCGGCGACGACGTGGACATCGTCTTCGAGCACCCGGGCCGGGAGACCTTCGGCGCCTCCGTCTATGTGGCCCGCAGGGGCGGCACGATCGTGACCTGCGCCTCCACCTCCGGCTACCGGCACGAGTTCGACAACCGCTACCTCTGGATGCACCTCAAGCGGATCATCGGCTCCCACTTCGCCAACTACCGCGAGGCCTGGGAGGCCAACCGGCTCGTCGTCAAGGGCCGGATCCACCCCACCCTCTCGCGTACCTACCCGCTCACCGATACGGGGCAGGCCGTCACCGCCGTCCACCGCAACCACCACCACGGCAAGGTGGGCGTGCTGTGCCTGGCCCCGCGGGAGGGCCTCGGTGTCACCGACCCCGAACTGCGCGCACGGCACGGGCCGGCCATCAACCGCTTCCGCACGGCGTGAGCCTCTGACACGGCACCCACCGCTGTTTGGTCTGCACCATTGACATGTACGCGTACCAGGGCCTTCAATGCGGCACGTCTACGTATGTCTTCCGACGTTCACGTATGAGGAAGGTCCCGGCATGATCACCCCCCACCCGGACATGGCCTGGCCCCGCACCCTGTTGAGACTCCTCGCCCTGGTCGCCGTGGTGCTCGGCGTCCAGGCCGGACCCGCACACACCGCCCGGGCCGCCACGCCCGTCAATGTGATCGCCTTCTACGACGGCACGTACGACGCGGCACACATCAGCTTCGACCACGAGGCCAACTCCTGGTTCCCGCAGGCCGGCGCCCAGAACGGCTTCACCTACACCGCGACCACGGACTGGAGCCGGCTCAACTCCGCGACGCTCGCCAACTACCAGGTGGTGATGTTCCTCGACAACTACCCGCACACCGCGTCGCAACAGGCCGCCTTCCAGAGCTACATGGCCGGCGGTGGCGGTTTCATCGGCTTCCACGTCTCGGCGTACAACGACAACACCAGCGACTGGCCCTGGTACCACAACACGTTCCTCGGCACCGGCACCTTCAAGAGCAACACCTGGGGCCCGACCGCGGAAACCCTTCAGATCGACGACCCCGCCCACCCCGCGACCGCGAACCTCCCGGCCACCATCCCGTCTTCGGTCAGCGAGTGGTACAGCTGGCAGAACGACCTGCGGCAGAACCCGGACATCGACATCCTCGCCTCGATGGCGCCGTCCACCTTCCCGATCGGCACCGACCCCAACCAGACCTGGTACAGCGGTTACTACCCGATCGTCTGGTCCAACCGCCACTACAAGATGGTCTACAACAACTTCGGCCACAACGCGATGGACTACTCGACCAACACCGCCCTGTCGTCGACGTTCGCGAGCGCACAGCAGAACCAGCTCCTGCTCCAGGAGATCAAGTGGGCGGCCAGCCAGTCCGGTCCCGTCACCCCACCCGCGAACACCACCGGCCCTATCCACGGCTATGGCGGCAAGTGCGTGGACGTGGCCGGTGCCGCCACCGCCAACGGCACCGCCGTACAGCTCTACGACTGCAACGGCACCAGCGCCCAGAACTGGACCGTGTCCACCGCCGGGACGCTCACCGCGCTCGGCAAGTGCATGGATGTGACCGGGGCCTCCACGGCCAACGGCGCCAAGGTGCAGCTCTACGACTGCAACGGCACCGGATCACAGGTCTGGCAGCCCGGCGCGAACGGCTCCCTGGTCAACCCCCAGTCGGGCAAGTGCCTCGACGCGACCGGCCCCAGCTCGGCCAACGGCACCCGGCTGCAGATCTGGTCGTGCTCGGGTGCCGCCAACCAGAGCTGGACCCTGCCGTCCTGAACCGCACATCCGCACAAGACCGGCATGCCGCAGCCCACCGGCATGCCGGTACGGGGATCAGGGCGTCAGGACAGTGTGCGCACGGGCGTGCCGACGCTCCAGGCCGCGATGTCCTCGACCGCGTCCCGGTAGAAGACCTCGTACAGATCCCGGCTGACGTACCCGATGTGGGGGGTGACCACGGCGTTCGGCAGGGTGCGCAGCGGGTGATCGGCGGGCAGCGGTTCCCGGTCGAAGACGTCCAGCGCCGCCGACGCGATCCTCTTCTCGGTCAGTGCGCCGATCAGTGCCGCCTCGTCCACCACGGGCCCGCGCGAGGTGTTCACCAGGATCGCCGTCG
Source organism: Streptomyces sp. NPDC096040 (assembly GCF_040303265.1). Lineage (NCBI taxonomy): Bacteria > Bacillati > Actinomycetota > Actinomycetes > Kitasatosporales > Streptomycetaceae > Streptomyces > Streptomyces sp. NPDC096040. The sequence continues at coordinate 44,206 of NZ_JBEOTA010000036.1, read as the reverse complement.
GTTTCATCAGGCCCAGTTCGCGCTCACCGACCAGGCCCCGGGTGCGCTCGCTGAGTACGACGTGAATGCTCAGCACATCGGAGCGGGCGAACAGTTCGTCCTGCGAGACGTGTTCCGCTCCCTTCGCCTGCGCGTCCGCAGGCGTCAGATTCCGGCTCCAGGCGATGGTCCGCATACCGAAGGCCCGCCCGATCTCCGCGACCGCGGTCCCCAGCCGGCCGAGGCCCAGTACCCCGAGGGTGGCGCCCCTGAGGCTCGTCCCCAGGCCCTCCTGCCAGCCGCCCCGGCGTACGGAGTCGACCTGCTGCGGGATCAGGCGTGCCGCTGAGAGGATGAGCGCCCAGGTGAGTTCGACCGTCGGGTACCCGAAATAGCCCGTACCACAGACGGTGATGCCCGCACCGCTGGCGGCGTCCAGATCGATCGCCGCGTTGACCGGTCCGGTGGTCACGAGCAGCTTCAGGCGCGGCAGCCTGCCCAGGGTCGAGGACGGAAAGGGAGTTCGCTCCCGCATGGCGACCACGACCTCGTACTCGGAGAGCGCCGCGACAACCGCCTCCTCGTTCTCGAAGGCATCCCTGAAGACATGCACCTCGGCGTGGAGCGAATCCCAGTCGGCCAGGCCCAGGGCCACGCCTTGGTAGTCGTCCAGGATCGCGATCCTCATACGGATTCCTCTCGTTCTCGGCGACCGGGTCGATATACGGACGGGTGAGGCGTGTCCCGAACGAGGGTACGGGGGTGAGCCGCCGGGGCGCGTGCGGCACGTGGGCTCGCCGGAACCGGTAGGGCGGCGGCGGTATGCGGAATCGCCGTCCGCGTGGCCGGTTCCTCGCGTGCGACGCTCCGTGGCGGCGCAACCATGCGTCGCCAGCGCCTGGCGCGACGACACGGAACTGGTGCTGGGACCGCCCAAGGAGCGCGCGCTGCTCCCGTTGTTGCTGACCGAGGCGGGGCATCCGGTCACCGTCCACGAGATCGTCGACGCGCTCTGAGGCCAGGACCCGCCGGACAGCGCCGTCAACGTCGTCCAGCGGCACATCGGAGCCCTGCGTCGGCTTCTCGAACCCCTGCTCGTGACGGTGACGGGTCGTTCGCATGTTCCCGGTGACGACGTGGGTTCGACTTGCCTAGCGTGATCGTCATGCAGCTCCGGTACGCCTTCCGGTTGTACCCCGATGCCGCTCAGCAGGCCGCGCCGGCCAGGGCGCACCCGTGAAGACGCCCGCAGGGCCGGGCAGCCGTTCCTGACGGCCGGCCAGCTGTCCACGCGCCTGATCACGGAGGCGAAACGGACAGCCGGGCGGTGCTGGCTGGGCGAGGTCTCCGCGGTGGTGCTCCAGCAGTCCCTGCGCGACGCCGAGACCGCGTACCGCAACTTCTTCGCCTCCCTCACGGGCACCCGCAAGGGACGGAAGCTGGGCGCACCCGCTTCAAGTCCCGCAAGGACACGCGGCAGTCGATCCGGTTCACCGCCAACGCCCGCTGGAACATCACCGGCAGTGGCCGTCCGAGCCTGCCGAAGATCGGCGCGGCGTGCCGCGTAGCGGCACAGCAACCAGTCGAGAAGGCCAGAATCCTCGCCCTTCAGGACTCCGTTGGGGAGTCCGCAAACCGGTGGTCGTGATCGCGGTTTCAGGCGGCGAGGTCGAGGCGGGCAAGGTGGGAGGTTCTGGTCTGGCCGAGCGGGGTTTCGGTGAGCCGGGCGTCGAGTCGGATGACGTTGATCGCGGTGGCGGCGAGGACGTTGCCGAGATGGGTCTTGGCCAGGCCGGTGTAGCGGGTGCGGCGGATGCCGGTGCGGCGGACTGCCTGCGAGATCGTGCCCTCGACGCCCGCGCGGACGTTGTAGCGCTTCTTCCATTCCTCGGTCTGCTGTTCCCGGCGGTGCTGGGTCAGGACTTCCTGCTGCTCGCGGGGCAGGAGGGTCAGGCTGCGTCCCCACTTGCCGTTGCTGGCCGTGGTGCACCTGGCCCGCAGCGGACAGACCGCGCAGTCGGTGACGGCGAAGTGGATGCGGGCCAGCGGGGTACCACTGGCCTTGCGCTGGTCGGACCAGCTGACGCTGGTCAGGCCCTGGGGGCAGGTCACCTGTCGGCGCTCCCAGTCGACGGTGAAGGCGCTCTGGGCGAAGTGCTCTTCACCCGAGCGCTCATGGCAGGTGTCGAGTCCGACCGGGCCCAGCAGGTCGACACCGTGGTCGTCGCGGGCGGTGACGATGTGGGCGGCGGTGACGTAGCCGGCGTCCACCGCGTGCTCGCCTGGCACCAACTCCCTTGCTGCCAGGCCCTGGTGGATGGGCTCGGTCATCTCGGTGTCGGTGACCGTGGCGTCGGTGGTGGCCACGTGGGTGATCAGGTGCGGGGCGTCGGGCTCGCAGGTCTCGCTCAGGTGGGTCTTGTAGCCGCACCAGCCGGAGCCGCGCTTGGTGCCGTAGCGGGCGTCGGGGTCGTAGGGCGAGGCCAGGCGTTCTCTGGCCGGCGGGAGGTCCTTGCCCTCCCGCCAACGCACCCCCTCGCCGTCGCGGTGGTACTGCTCGACCCAGGCCCGGCGCAGGATCTGGACCGCGGGGATCTGCCGCAGCCAGGCAGGAGCCCCGGGAGCATAGACGGCCTCAAGGACTGCGAAGCCGTCCCGACCGACCTGCACCGCCCACTCGGTGCGCACGTTCTCGCCCTTGGGGAAGCGCCAGGAGTCGACCCGGGCGCCATAGCGTTTGACCCAGTCGGCAGTGACCAGCGGGGACAGCCAGTCGGGGGCGGCCGCGGCCAGGGCCTCCAGCGCGGCACGCAGGGTCTCCCCGACGAACTCCATCCGGTTCAGCGTCCGCACCGCTGCCAGCACATGGGTGGAGTCGGTGCGCTGGCGCCCTCCAGAACGCAGCAGCCTCAGGTCGGAGATCCGCTGCAGGACCAGGTCAAGGACCTTCTCCTCCAGGCCGTGCTCGATCAGCCGGGCGCGGAAGTCACTGAGAACGGAGAAGTCGAACCCCGGGTCGTCCAGTTCCAGCCCTAGGAGGAACTTCCAGTCCATGCGGGCCCGCAGCTGGTCAGCAGCCTGCCGGTCGGTGAGTCCCTCGGCGTACTGCAGCACCGAGACCAACGCTAGCGCCCCCGGAGAGACGGCCGGACGCCCCCGTGTCGAAAACGCCTCCGCGAAGGATTCGTCATCGAACAGCGGGCCGAGCGTCTCGCGCACCCGGACAGCCAGCGTGCCCCTGGGGAACGACGCCCGCACCACCCGAGCGGTCAGCTCCGGCACCCCACGGTCGTCCCGCGACTCCAGCGACACCCAGCCCCACCCCTCGTTCCGGCGAACAGAACGATCATGCCAACCACAACGAGCCCGGGACGCCGGTTTGCGGATTCCCCAACGGAGTCCTTCAGGGCGAGGAGCATGTCAAAGGCCGCGCCACACGTTGTCGAAGGCCGCGTTCTCGATCTCCCGCCGCTGCCGGACGGCGGCCAGCTCCGTCACGGCGTCGTCCACGGCGGCCACCACCGTCACGGTCGCGTCGGAGACGGCACTCGCGAGGTCCTTGGGCGCCTCGTCCTGGATGCCCACGGCGGCCGCGAAGGCGGCGAGCACGGGCTCACCCGACGTCCAGCGCTCGCGCGCCCGGGAATGCTCGGGCGAGTCGGCCGGCGCCGTCCGCCCGGTCGGCAGCGGCAGCCAGCGCCGCCGCTGCCGGGTGACCGTCCCGTCCTCCTCCAGTTCGGCGAGGTAGGCGGCGGACAGGCCGCGCCCCCGGCGCCACAGCCAGTCCTCGACCGACTCGTACGGTGTGTCGCGCTTCAGTGCCGCCTCCGCCTGGTCGAGGAGCCGGTCGCCCGTGCCGCCCTGGGGAGCGGGCACGATGAGCTCGTCGTCGAGGGTGGCCGCCCCGGCGCCGAGGAGATCGACCAGTTCGGCTCCCGCGAGGGCCAGCGAGAGGTCGCCCTGCTCGACGGGCCGGGCGGCGGCGTCGTACACGGTGACGATGAACAGGTCCCGGGGTGTGGTCATGTCGGACTCCCCAACAGAGACAACAGAGGCACCAGAAGTACCAGAAGTACCAGAACTTCCGGAGGTATCGGGAACAACGGTGGCGCGGACGAAATCGATGCCCGGGCGGCAGCCTCGCAGGCCGCCCGGCGGGAGTGGGCGAGGGGCCGGTGCGGGCGTCCGCGGCGCCGGTGGAGCGCCGACGCGCGCGATAGGCTGCTTGGCGATCAGAAGGGTGACATCGGCCGGAGGTGGGTGGACATGACAGCGGAGGTCGAGCCGTCGTTCGCCGTCGGTGCGGGCGGCCGGGACAGCCGGCTGGGCCCCCTGATCATCACCCTCTTCGGGCTGTATGCGCGCGGTGAGCACAACTGGCTCTCCGTGGCCTCGGTGATACGCCTCATGGCCGACCTCGGGGTGGAGGGGCAGGCCGTCCGCTCCGCGGTCTCCCGGCTGAAGCGGCGCGGGGTGCTGCGGAGCGAGCGCCACGAGGGGGCCGCCGGGTACGCCGTCGCCGACAGCACGCTTGAGGTGCTGGCGGAGGGCGACACACGCATCTTCGAGCGGAACCGGGCCGCGGCCGAAGACGGCTGGCTCGTCGTCGTCTTCTCGGTGCCCGAGTCCGAGCGCGACAAGCGCCACGCCCTGCGCACGGCCCTGACCCGTCTGGGCTTCGGCACCGCGGCCCCCGGAGTGTGGGTGGCCCCCGGCATCCTCGCCGACGAGACCCGCAGCACCCTGCAACGCCTGGAACTGACGCCGTACGTCGACATCTTCACCGGAGACCACTTCGCCTTCGGCGACCTGTCGGCGAAGGTCCGTGAGTGGTGGGACCTCGACGAGCTGACCGCGCTGTACGCGGACTTCCTCGCGCGGTACGGGCCGGTGCGCGAGCGCGCGGCCGCGGGCGGGATCTCGCCGCACGAGGCGTTCGGGATCTATCTGCCGATGCTCACCGAGTGGCGCCGGCTCCCCTACCGCGATCCCGGCCTGCCGTTGTCCCTGCTGCCGCCGGGCTGGCGCGGCGAGACCGCCGGCGCGCTGTTCGAAGAACTCGACAGGACGCTGCGGTCCCCCGCCCGCGAACACGCGCTTGCGGTCATCCACACGTCCTAGGCCTATGGCCTGACCAGCCGTTCCTCCGGGATCACGGCCACGCCGAGGATCTCGATCATCGCCTCCGGCTGCCAGAGCGCGGTGCAGCCGATGCCCGCCATCGCCGGATACACCGGCCCCGCGAGCTCCCGCCACACCCTGCCGATCTCCTTGCCGTGCGCCTGGTAGTCGGGGATGTCGGTGAGATAGATCGTCACGCTCACCAGGTCCGCCGGCTCACCGCCCGCCGCCCGCAGCGTGGTGAGCACATTGCCGAACGCCTGGCGGAACTGCTCGACGATCCCGCCCGGAACGATCTTCATATCGGCATCGAGTGCGGTCTGGCCGCCCAGATGGAGCGTGTTTCCCGCGAGCGTCCCGTGCGAGTAGCCGCTCGGGGCGGGCAGTTCGGGCGGGTTCACGGCGACGGGAGTCATGAGGCCTCCGGTTCGGTGGTGTCCGGCTCCGGCCGCACGGCCGGTCGTATTGACAATAAATGACGACCGTGAAAGATACGAGATAGAGCGCGGTCCTCTTCCGGACCCCCGCAGCCTTCCAGGGAAACGGAGCCGTTCCATGGAGCCCGACCTCAGTAAGTACCGACTCGAAGGCGACAACGCGATGTACCGGCTGCCCACCGGCATCGTCGCGCCCGTCGTGACCCGGGGCGGGCAGGAGGACGTGAACACCGCCGACTCGGGCGGAGCCGTCCGCGTGTCGGGCGTCAGCGCCCAGCACACCCCGGCGCGCCGCCTGTGGTACGGCAAGGTCAGCAATGAGCCCGGCTACCGCTCGGTCACCCACCACCACGGCGAGGCCGAGACCGGCGGATACGTCCTGTCCGGCCGGGCCCGGATCTACTTCGGCGAGAAGTTCGAGGACTACGTCGACATGACGGAGGGCGACTGGGTCTTCGTGCCGCCCTTCATGCCGCACGTCGAGTGCAACCTCTCCAGGACCAAGCCGCTCGTCTGGATGACCACCCGGACCCCGGAGAACATCGTGGTGAACCTGCCCGACGTGGCCGACACCGACCTGCGCGACTGGCTGAACCGATGATCGCCGCCCCGACCTCCGCGATCGTCACCGCAGCCCTGACGCTCAAGCCCGCCGCGCCCGAGCACTTCGACCTCGCCTTCACCGCCACCACCCAGCCCTGCCCCTGGCCCAAGGCCTACGGCGGCGACCTCGTCGCCCAGGCCGCCGCCGCCGCGATGCGCTCGGTGACCGACGGCAAGTCGATGCACTCCATGCACAGTTACTTCCTGCGCCCGGCCGACATCGGCGCCGAGGTCCGCTACGAGGTTGAGGTGGTGCGCGACGGCCGCGGCTACAGCACCCGCCAGGTGCGCGGCTACCAGAACGGCAAGGTGCTCTACGTCTGCCTCGCCAACTTCGCGGCGGGGGAGCCGGGCGCCTCCTTCCACGCCGAGTTCACCGGGGACGTCCCCGACCCCGAGACCCTGCCCAGCTCCGCCGAGTACCTCGCCGACCGCACCGGCGGCACCATGACCGACGAGTCCAAGTCCTACTGGCGCACCGGCCGCGGCTTCGACATGCGCCATGTCCCTGGACCCGTCTACCTCACCGTCGAGGGCGAGCGGCTGCCCCATCAGGCGGTCTGGCTTAGGCCGTTCGACGCACTGCGCCCCGTCGAGGGACTCACCGACGCCCAGCGCGACCTCGCCGCCCTCGCCTACGTCTGCGACTACACGATCCTCGAACCCGTCCTGCGGGTCCTCAACCTGGCCTGGGCCGATCCCGGCCTGGTCACCGCCAGCCTCGACCACGCCATGTGGTTCCACCGCCCCGCACCGGTGGGCGACTGGCTCCTCTACGCCCAGGAAGCGGTGGCCGCCGACGCGGGCCGCGGCCTCGGCACCGGACGCTTCTTCACCCGCGACCACCGTCACCTGGCCACTGTCGTCCAGGAGGGCATGCTCCGCCCCGCCTGACCGCCCGCCGTGCGCCACCGGCGAGCTCCCGGAAGGAACCCCACGTTGGCTGTTCCGCTCTCACCCTCCTCGCACCTGGACACCTTCGCCCGGGACCATCTCCCGCCCGCCGAACTGTGGCCCACGATCGAGTTCACCACACCCGAACTGAGCTACCCGGCCCGCCTCAACGCGGCCACCGAGCTCATCGACGCGGCCGTCGAACGCCACGGCCCCGACCGACCCGCCCTGCGCACCCCGGCCGGGGAGCTGTGGACGTACGGCGAACTGCGCACCCGCGCCAACCAGGTCGCCCAGGTCCTCACCGAGGACCTGGGCCTGGTACCGGGCCGACGCGTCCTGCTGCGCGCGCCCAACACCCCCTGGACGGTGGCCTGCTGGCTCGGCGTCCTCAAAGCGGGCGGGGTCGTGGTCACCACCATGGCCGCACTGCGCGCCCGCGAGATCACCCCGATCGCCGAACGCACGAAGCCCGCCGTCGCCCTGGTGGACCACCGCTTCACCGACGAGGTCCGCACCGTCCTGCCCGGCGTGCGGCTGGTCGAGTACGGCGGGCCCGGCCCCGACGACCTGGTGACCCGGTGCGCCGCCAAGTCCGGTGAGTTCAGGGACGTGGAGACGGCCGCCGACGACGTGGCACTCCTCGGCCCCACCTCGGGAAGCACCGGCGTCCCCAAGATCACGATGCATTTCCACCGGGACATCCTGTCCATCGACAACACCTTCGGCCGCCACCTGTTGGGGCTGCGCGAGGACGACCTGGTGGCCTGCACCGCGCCGTTCGCCTTCACCTTCGGCCTCGGCATGCTGGTCGTCTTCCCGCTGCGGGCCGGCGCCTGCGCCCTGCTGACCGAGACGGCGACACCGGCCCAGCTCGCCGACCTCGTCGAGAAACACGGGGTCACCGTCCTCGCGACCGCGCCCACCGCCTACAAGGCGATCGTGCGCGACGGCAAGGAACGCCAACTGAGCAGCGTCCGGGTCGGGGTGTCGGCCGGCGAGCACATACCGCTCTCCACCTGGCAGGAACTGCGGGACCGTATCGGACTGAAGGTCATCGACGGCATCGGCGCGACCGAACTGCTGCACATCTTCATCTCCGCAACCGGCGACGACATCCGGCCCGGCGCCACCGGACGTCCCGTGCCCGGCTACCGCGCCACGATCCTGGATCTCGACGGCGCGGAACTCGGCCCGGGGGAGCCGGGGCGGCTCGGCGTCATCGGCCCGGTCGGCTGCCGCTACCTCGACGACAAGCGCCAGCAGGACTACGTCGTGGGCGGCTGGAACGTCACCGGTGACATCTTCCACCGCGACGAGGACGGCTACTTCCACTACCACGCCCGCAGCGACAACATGATCGTCTCCTCCGGGTACAACATCGGCGGCCCCGAGGTGGAAGCCGCCATCGACACCCACCCGGACGTCGTCGAGTCCGCCGTAGTGGCCCGCCCCGACCCGGAGCGCGGCTCGGTCGTCTGCGCCTTCGTCGTCCTGCGCGAGGGTGTCACCGGGGACCCGGCGAAGGCCAAGGAGATCCAGGACCACGTGAAGCAGGTCCTGGCGCCCTACAAGTACCCGCGTGACGTCCGCTTCCACGACGTCCTGCCGCGCAACACCAGCGGGAAACTACAGCGGTTCGCGCTCCGCAAGATCATCGAAGCCGAACAGGCCGCTGAGCGGTGAGAGGAACTCCCTTGAAGATCGCGATCATCGGCGGTGGCCCGGGAGGGCTCTACCTCGCGGTGCTGCTGAAGCAGCTGGACCCCGCCCACGAGATCACCGTGTGGGAACGCAACGCCCCCGACGACACCTTCGGCTTCGGCGTGGTGTTCTCCGACGAGACACTCGGCGGCATCGAGAACGCCGACACCGTCTTCGCCGAGGCCATGTCCCGCCGCTTCGCCCGCTGGACGGACATCGACATCCACTACCGGGGCGAGAGCCACACCGTCGGCGGCCAGGGCTTCGCCGCGATGAGCCGCAAGGAACTGCTGCACCTCCTCCAGGAGCGCTGCCGGGAACTGGGCGTCACCCTGCACTTCTCGACCCCGGCACCCGAGGTGACCGAACTGCGCGCCTCGCACGACCTCGTCGTCGGCGCGGACGGCGTCAACTCGGGCGTCCGCGCGGCCTACACGGACGCATTCGGCCCGTCCCTGGACCGGCGGCGCAGCAAGTACATGTGGCTGGGCACGGACCGGGTCTTCGAGGCCTTCCAGTTCTTCGTCAAGGAGACGGAGTGGGGGGTTGTGCAGGTCCACGGCTACCCCTACTCCGACACCGGCTCGACCTTCATCGTCGAGATGCACGAGGACGTCTGGCGCCGGGCCGGCTTCGACGTCACGGAGCACACCGTGTTCGCGCCCGGTGTCTCCGACGAGCAGGCCGTGGCCCGGATCCGGGAGCTGTTCGCCGAGGAACTCGGCGGGAACCAGGTGTTCGCCAACAACTCCAAGTGGCTGAACTTCACCACCGTCCGCAACGAGCACTGGCACCACGGCAACCTCGTCCTCATCGGCGACGCCGCCCACACCGCCCACTTCTCCATCGGCTCCGGCACCAAGCTGGCAATGGAGGACGCCCTAGCCCTGGCCGCCTGTCTCCACGAACACCCCGACACCGAAAGCGCGTTGACCGCCTACGAGAGCGAGCGGCGGCCCGTCGTGGAGTCCACCCAGCGGGCCGCGCAGGCCTCGCTGGAGTGGTTCGAGAACATCGGCATGTACGCCGGCCAGGAACCCACCCAGTTCTGCTTCAACCTCCTGACCCGTTCACGCCGTATCACCTACGACAACCTGCGCACCCGCGACGAGGAGTTCGCCGACCGTGTCGACGCAGCCTTCGCCGCGGCGCAGGGATTGAGCACCCGGGCACCCGCGATGTTCCAGCCCTTCCGCATCGGGCGGCTGGAGCTGAAGAACCGGGTGGTCGTCTCCCCGATGGACATGTACTCCGCCGTCGACGGCGTGCCCGGTGACTTCCACCTGGTCCATCTGGGTTCGAAGGCGATGGGCGGGGCGGGGCTGGTGATGACGGAGATGGTCTGCGTCTCGCCCGAGGGCCGTATCACCCCCGGCTGCACCGGGCTGTGGAACGACGAACAGCGCGACTCCTGGCAGCGGATCGTCTCCTTCGTCCACGAACGCAGCACCGCCCGTATCGGCCTTCAGCTCGGCCACTCCGGCCGCAAGGGCTCGACCCGTCTGATGTGGGAGGGCATGGACGAGCCCCTCCCTGACGGCAACTGGGAGGTCGTGGGCCCGTCCGGACTGCCGTACGGCCCCGGATCGCCCGTCCCGCGTGAACTCACCCGCACCGAACTCGACGCCATCACCGCGGAGTTCGTCGAGGCGGCCCGCCGTGGCGCCGAGGCCGGCTTCGACCTCCTCGAACTCCACTGCGCCCACGGCTACCTGCTCTCCTCCTTCCTCTCCCCCCTCGCCAACCACCGCACCGACGAGTACGGCGGCCCGCTGGAGAACCGGCTGCGCTACCCCCTGGAGGTCTTCGACGCGGTCCGGTCCGTCTGGCCCGCCGAGCGGCCGATGACCGTGCGGATCTCCGCCACCGACTGGGCCCCCGACGGCAACACCGAACACGACGCCGTGGAGATCGCCCGCGCCTTCGTCGCGCACGGCGCGGACGCCATCGACGTCTCCACCGGCCAGGTCACCAAGGACGAGCGCCCCGCCTACGGCCGCTCGTACCAGACCCCCTTCGCCGACCGGATCCGCCACGAGGTGGCCGCGGAGACCGGCGCGGCCGTGATCGCGGTCGGCGCCATCGCCTCCTACGACGACGTGAACTCGATCCTGCTGGCGGGCCGCGCCGACCTGTGCGCCGTAGGACGCACCCATCTGTACGACCCGCACTGGACCCTGCACGCGGCCGCCGACCAGGACTACAGGGGACCGGCCGCCGAATGGCCCGTGCAGTTCGGGGCCGGCCGCCGCAAGCCGCCTGCCGCACGCACCGACGCGGTACGCCCCCGCCTGTCCCTGCTGCGGGCGGACTCGGCGGGGGAGAGCGTTCACCTGCGGTGGAAGCCCCTGGGGGAGGGACTACCGGTGGTGGGGTGACGTCAGGTAGTGCCGGCGGATCAGCTCCTTGCCGTAGTCGTTGCCGTTGGGCGTACGGATCACCGAGTGCACATGCATCTGGGTCGGGCCGCTGCCCTGGCTCGCGCCGTACGCCCCGGCGAGCGGACCGGGGCCCTGGCAGTCGACCTCGACCCAGACCACCGGGCTGTGCACCCGCACGTAGAACGCGTCGTCGGCACCCGTGCCACCGGCCCAGGTCACATACGTGTCGTCGAGACGGGACCGCACCTCGGCCAGCCGCACCCTGGCCGCGTCGGCCCTGGCCCGCCCGGTGAACGCCTCGACGACACCCAGGAGCTTCTGCTTCTGTACGCGGGTGAGGGCCTTGCCGCGGATGCCCTCGTAGGCCTGGACCGCGTTGTCGGAGAAGGCGCCCGCCTTCATCGACTCGTTGGTCTTGGTGGCCGAGGCGATCGCGACCGACTGCTGTTCGGCGGTGAGGGAGTTGACGAAGGCGAGACTCGCGAGCACCTCCTCGTGGCAGACGGTGACCGTCTCGCCGTCGATCTCCATGGTGGTCGGCTCCGAACCCCAGAAGCAGGGGCTCATGACGACCTGGTCGCCCAGCACGAAGTAGTTGATGACCAGATGGTGGCCGTCGAACTGGAAGCCCCAGGGCTCGGTGGCGGACGGGGTGCCCATGAGCGTCCAGTAGTAGGCGTCCTCGTTGAAGGACTTCGTGTTGCCGATCGCCTCGCCGGCCGCCTGGTTGATCTTCCGGATCTTCTCCGTGGTCTCCAGGCCGTCGGCGCTGAGCGCGGCCTTCAGCAGGGCCGTGCCCAGGTCCTTCTGCGTGGCGCTGAGATCGGCGAGCGAGACGCCCTGCCGGGTGTAGGAGTCGACGTTGCTCCACAACCGCCATTCGGTGGAGTGGATGGTGAACCGCGTCGCGGACTTCTGGGTGTCGGTCAGTCCGGCCAGGAAGGCGTTCGCGGCGGAGATCACCGGGGCCGTGTCGACCTTGGTCGAGTGGATCGTGAACAGGTCGTCGATCCGCTTGCCGTCAGTCGTCAGACCGAAGAACTCCTCGGTCAGCGACTCGTTGCCCGGACCACCGGCGCCGCCACCGCCCGGGCCACCGCTCGGTGGAGCGCTGGGGGAGGGGCTGGCCGAGGCGTCGGCCGTACCCGTGCTGTCGTCGGCGAGCGCCGTCCAGGCCCCGGCGCTGCCCATGGTCACCAGGGCCGTCGCCCCGGACGCGAAGAACACCTTGCGCATGAAGTTACGACGACTCGCCTCGGGACGCTCCGAGGCTTCCGGCATCCGCGTCGCGCCTTCGCCGGTGTCGATCTCGGACATGCGGCTCCCTTCGTCATGGGCGCGCCCTTCGTGGACGGCCACCGGGCGACCAGCCTGGTGCGGCCAACTGAGGCTGCGCTGAAGCGAGTTGACCGCAAGGGCCCGGAGAGCGGCGGTGACCTGGGGTCATCGGGGTTCTCCTTCGTGGATACCCCCGGCTTCAGCCGGGGGAGGAAACGAAGCTCCTGCCGAGCAGGGCAGGGAAAGCCGGTTCGCCGCCAGGGCGGACCGGCGTCCACCGTCCACCGGCCGACACCCGCTACTCACACGGAATCTGATACGGTGTGAGGCGTGACGCAGCAGGTCAAGCGGGCGTTCAAGTACCGCTTTTACCCCACGGACGAGCAGGCGGCCGAGCTGTCGCGCACGTTCGGCTGCGTCCGCCTCGTGTACAACAAGGCGCTGGAGGACCGCACGCGGGCCTGGTACGGCGAGCAGCGCCGGCTCTCCTACGTGCAGTCGTCGGCCGCGCTGACGGAGTGGAAGAAGACCGAGGAGCTGGCCTTCCTGACGGAGGTGTCCTGCGTCCCGCTCCAGCAGGCGTTGCGCCATCTTCAGACGGCGTTCGGGAACTTCTTCGCCAAGCGCGCGAAGTATCCCCGGTACAAGAGCAGGAAGAAATCCCGCGCGTCGGCCGAGTACACCCGCAGCGCCTTCAAGTGGCGCGACGGGCAGCTGACTCTGGCCAAGATGGCGGAGCCGCTGGACATCCGCTGGTCGCGTCCGCTCCCTGAAGGAGCAGAGCCGACGACTGTGACTGTGTCCCGCGACAGCGCCGGACGCTGGTTCGTCTCGATGCTCGTCGAAGACACCATCGTCCCCGCGCCCGCCACCGACGCGACGATCGGCCTGGATGCCGGGATCACCTCCCTGGTGACACTGTCCACCGGGGAGAAGATCGCCAACCCCCGGCACGAGCGCCGGGACCGCGCCCGTCTCGCCCGCGCTCAGCGGGAGCTGTCCCGCAAGGCCAAGGGCTCCAACAACCGGGCCAGGGCCGGCGTGAAGGTCGCCCGAGTCCACGCGCGGATCGCCGACCGGCGCCGCGACTTCCTGCACAAGCTGTCGACTCGACTTGTCCGTGAGAACCAAACGGTCGTGATCGAGGACCTCACCGTCCGCAACCTGCTGAAGAACGGCAAGCTCGCGCGCGCCATCTCCGATGCTTCGTGGACGGAACTCCGGTCGATGCTGGAGTACAAGTGCGCCTGGTACGGGCGCGAACTCGTCGTGATCGACCGATGGTTCCCCAGCAGCAAGCTGTGCGGGGCCTGCGGCACGGTCGCGGCGAAGATGCCGCTGAACGTCCGCGAGTGGACGTGTCACTGCGGCGCTGTGCATGACCGCGATGTGAACGCGGCACGCAACATTCTCGCCGCCGGGCTGGCGGCGTCTGCCTGCGGAGACGGTGTAAGACCTCAACGGGAGTCCTCCCGGACGGGGCAGTCGTCGGTGAAGCAGGAACCCCAGCGGGCGACCGCTGGAATCCCCCGCCATTAGGCGGGGGAGGAAGTCAAATGAGGATGCTGAGGATCAGGAAACCTTCAGGGGAATCAGGGCGGCGCTGCCGGCGAGCGGCAGCGTGACGGTGAACTCGGTGCCGCCGGGCGCGCCGTCCACCTCGACCCGGCCGCCGTGCGCCTGGGTGATCGCCGCCGCGATCGCCAGCCCCAGCCCCGCACCGCCCTCGGCGCCGGGGGCGCGGGAGCGGGAGGCGTCGCCCCGGGTGAAGCGTTCGAAGACCGTCGGCAGCAGAGCGGCGGGTATGCCAGGCCCGTCGTCGTGCACCCGGATCGCGCAGTGCCCGTCCGCCGACTCCACCGTCACCGTGATGCGCGTCCCGGCGGGGGTGTGGACCCGGGCGTTGGCCAGCAGGTTGGCCACCACCTGGTGCAGCCGGGACGGGTCGCCGGTCACCGTGGCGGGCGCGTCCAGGCGCAGCACCAGCTGCCAGTGGTGGTCGGACCCGGCCGCCCGTGCGTCCCAGACCGCGTCCCCGACCAGGGTCGCCAGGTTCACCTCGGCCGCCTCCAGCGGCCTGCCCTCCTCGAGGCGGGCGAGCAGCAGGAGATCCTCGACCAGTCCCGTCATCCGCGCCGACTGGTCGGAGACACGGCGCCAGGCCAGCTCCGGTTCGATCCTCCCGGTGTCCACGCCCATCAGCATCAGCTCGGCGTATCCGGCGATCGAGGCGAGCGGGGTGCGCAGCTCGTGGCTGGCGTCGGCGAGGAAGCGGCGCATGTGCTCCTCGGTGCGCTGCCGTTCGGAGAGGGACCACTCCACGTGGTCGATCAGCCGGTTGAGGGCGGCGCCGACCTGGCCGACCTCGGTGCGCGGATCGGTGTCCGCCGTGGGCACCCGGGTGAGCCCGCTGACCTCGCCCCGGTCGAGCGGCGCGTGCGAGACCTCGACGGCGGTGGTGGCGACCCGCCGCAGCGGCCGCAGCTGACGGCGGATCGCCACGGCGGACACGGATCCCGCCAGCACCAGCCCGATGCCGGCGATACCGGCCTCGACCACGACCAGGGAGTCGATCATGTGCTGCACGTCTCCCACGGGCAGCCCTGCCAGCATGGTGGTGCCGCCCTCGCCGACGGCGGTCAGCCGGTAGGCGCCCAGGCCGGGGAGGGTCCGGGTGTGCAGGGTCCCGTCCGCCGGAAGGCCGCTCAGGGCGGCGCGCTGAGCGGGGGTGAGGGTGTGCGGTCGGTCGTCGGTCACCACCTCGGCCGTGGTGATCCGGCCCCCGTCGACGAGGGCGGCCAGGGTGCCGGTGTGCTGGCCCCGTTCGTTGAGGAAGCCGAGGTTCGCGCCGGGCGGCCCGTGTTCCCGCCCGCCCTGGCTGTGCTCGGCGGCGTCGCTCACCCGCTGGTCCAGGTCCCGGATCAGGTAGTAGCGCTGGACGAGCACGGTGGCGAGGGCCATTGCCGCACAGGGCCATTGCCGCACAGACGGCGGCCAGGGTGATGGCGTGGACGAGGACCATACGGGCCCGCAGCGAGCGCCCGCGGAGATGAGCCAGGGCGCGGCGGACCGCCGTCATGCCTCGTCGTCCGCAGGTCTGAGGACGTATCCGGCGCCCCGCACGGTATGGATCATCGGCCGGCGCTCCTTGTCGATCTTCGCTCGCAGGCCGTAGACATAGACCTCGACCAGATTCCCGCCGCCGTCGAACGAGCTGTTCCACACGTGGTTGAGGATCTGCGTCTTGCTGAGTACCTGGCGGGGGTGGCTCATCAGGAACCGCAGCAGGTCGAACTCCTTCGCGGTGAGCGAGATCGGCGTGCCGCCCCGGCGCACCTCGCGGGTCTTCTCGCCGAGCAGCAGGTCGCCGAGGATCCGTACCCCTTCCTCCTCGGCGGCCTCGCCGGCCCCGGAGCGGCGCAGCAGCACGCGCAGCCGGAGCATCACCTCCTCCAGGGAGAAGGGCTTGGTCAGATAGTCGTCGGCGCCGGAGGACAGCCCGTCGAGCCGGTACTCCACCGCGTCCCGGGCGGTCAGCATGAGCACGGGCAGCCCGGCGTTCTCGTACCGCAGCCGACGCAGCACCTGGATCCCGTCCAGGTCGGGCAGCATGCCGTCCAGCACGACGGCGTGCGGGCTGTACCGGCGGGCGGTGCTCAGCGCGCCGTACCCGTCCTGCGCCACGAAAGGCCGCCAGCCTGCCGCGGTGACGGCCACCGAGAGCAACTCGGTCAGCTCGGGTTCGTCGTCGACGATCAGCACACGGATCGCGCCCGCCGCGAGTGTGGGGGTGTCAGACATGCCCACGATGCTCTCCCGGCGGGCTGTACGTGAGCTGTGCGGCGACGTCCGTCTGGGGTCGGCGACAGCCCTCGAAGGGCCCGGAAAGCGTGACACCACCCATAGGAGCCAGATCACATCCTATCGGGCGTCGTAGACCCGGAACGCCCTGAACGCCAGGCAAGCCGCCTGAAAAGGGGCAATTCGGTGGTTTATACGATGTCAGGTAGTACGTCACATCATTGCGTCCCGCTCCGGCCACCGCTAACCATGGCTGTCGTCGCCGGGAGACGGTGACGGACCGAGCGGATCACCGCCGGGTCCGCCCACTCCCGCCGGTTGTACGGGGCTCCGCCCCACGCCGCCGCACACAGCGGCCGGCGCCGACGCCGTCCCCACCGGAGAGATTCGTTTATATGACCATGGCCACTCGCACCCGCATCGCCCGACTGCGCGCCCTCGGCCTCACCGGCCTCGCCACCACCGGTGCCGCAGCCGCCGCCCTCACGCTGATGCCGACGACCGCGCAGGCCGCCGAAGCGACGCAGGTGCACGCCTCCACCGCGGTCACGGCCTCCAGCAACGACAGCCGCGCCACCTCCGGGCAGAAGTCCGGCTACTCGAACAACCTCGACGGCTGGATCAAGCAGTCCCTGCAGATCATGAAGTCCAAGGGCATTCCGGGCAGCTACGACGGCCTCAAGCGCAACATCATGCGCGAGTCCGGCGGCAACCCGAGCGCCCAGAACAACTGGGACGTCAACGCCCAGAAGGGCACCCCTTCCAAGGGGCTGCTCCAGGTGATCGACCCCACCTTCAACGCGTACCACGTCAACGGCACCGCGAAGAGCGTCACCGACCCGGTGGCCAACATCACCGCGGCCGCCAACTACGCCGCCCACCGCTACGGCTC
Organism: Streptomyces sp. NPDC096040; assembly: GCF_040303265.1. Lineage (NCBI taxonomy): Bacteria > Bacillati > Actinomycetota > Actinomycetes > Kitasatosporales > Streptomycetaceae > Streptomyces > Streptomyces sp. NPDC096040. Next base: position 27,116 of record NZ_JBEOTA010000036.1, on the reverse strand, counting down.
GATCGACAACGTCAACTCCGCGTACTGAGCGCGCCGGTGACTCATGGGACCGGCACCGGCCCGTCGTGCCGCAGCAGGAACGCGTCGGCAAGGGCGTCGGTGAACTCCTCACCGACCGGCCCGGCCGACACCAGTACGCGGTAGTACAGCGGGCCCACCAACTGGTCCGTCTCGGTGTCCAGGCCGAGCCCGGCGGGCAACCGGCCCGCCGCCACGGCCCGTTCCAGCAGGGCGCGGTCGCGCCGGCGCTGCGGATCCAGGCAACGTGACCGGAACTCCCCGGCGAACGCCGGATCGTGCTGGGCCTGCGCGAGCAGCGCCCGGAAGACAGCGCCGGGATCGGAGCGCAGCCGCCTGTGAACGCCTAGACCTCGGGTTCCCGGTGCTCGTGCGCGGCCTGCTCCAGTGCCGCGGCCTCCGCCTCGGCGATGCGGGTCTCCGCCTCGACGTCGACCGAGCGGGTCAGCCACCAGTACAGCAGCGCCGAGACCGGCAGCCCGACGAACAACGAGATGTCCGCGCCGTCGAGGGCCTTGGCGGCGGGACCGACATAGAGCGTGCCGACGGAGAAGAACGGGATCATCACGGCGAAGCCGACCAGGTAGGAGATGATCCCGCGCCAGCCCCAACGGCCGTAGATGCCGTTGGGTTTGAAGATCTCGGCGATCGCGTAGTGGCCGCGGCGCACCACGTAGTAGTCCATCAGGTTCACCGAGGTCCACGGGATGAACAGATAGAGCACCAGCAGCAGGAAGTTGTTGAAGTTCGTCAGGAAGTTCGAGGTCGCCGCCAGCGCGCCGACCAGGGAGAGCATCGCGGTCACACCGATGGTGATCAGACGCACGCCCAGCGTCGGCCGCACCCGCTTGAACGAGTCGATGGCGCTGATCAGCGTCAGTGAACCGCCGTACATGTTCAGCGCGGTGACGGAGATCAGGCCCAGTGCGGCGAACAGCAGCACGATCGCGCCGAAGCCGTTGAAGACCTTGTCGCCGGCGGCGTTGATCGAGGGGATCGTGTCGAAGCTGTCGCCGGCCCAGGCGGCCAGCAGCGTCCCGAGCACCATCAGCCAGATGCCGCCGAGCGCCGACCCGAAGTAGGTCCAGTAGAACGTCTTGCGGACCGTCACGTCCGGCGGCAGATAGCGCGAGTAGTCCGAGACGTAGATGGCCCAGCTGATCTGGTATCCGGCGACCACGCCGAACTGGGCGAGGAACGGCGTCCACTTGAAGGCGCCGAGGTCGAAGGAGCCCGGGGGGTAGTGCAGGGTGACCAGGACACCGACGGTGAAGATCCCGAAGATGACGAGGAAGGTGTAGGTCAGGAACCGCTCGGCCTTGTGGATGATGTCGTAGCCCACCAGTGCGATGGCGAACGCGACGGCGGTGACCACGATCACCCACAGCTTCACGCCGCCGTGGATCGTGGTGTTCAGGGCCTCACCGGCCAGGCTGGTGTTGAACACGTTGAAGCCCGCGTACTGCACATACGCGAACAGCCACACCAGCAGCGCCCCGACATAGCCGAACTGGGGGCGCGACTGGATCATCTGCGGCAGCCCCAGCTGCGGCCCCTGCGCCGAGTGGAAGGCCATGAAGAACGTGCCGATCACGGTGCCCGCGACGATCGCCAGCAGCGACCAGATCAGATTGCCGCCCTCCGTGATGCTGATCAGCCCCACGGCCAGGGTGGCGATCTGCGCGTTCGACATGAACCACAGCGGACCCAGGTGCCACAGCTTGCCGTGCCGCTCGTCCAGTGGCACATAGTCGATGGACCGGACCTCCAGACCGCTCACCCGCGGTTCCGCCGATGTGCTCATGGCACCTCCCAGGGGTCCGTCCGTCACTGTGGTCACATTCTTCCCCCGGAAAGGTCCGGATGAGGCCTACGGAATCCGTGTTCCGTCTCCCGGATTGCCCGCCTCGCCTGCGGCCTTGTTGCTCTGCTCACAATTTGCCCGGAACTGCCCGTTTCGTGGCGGCCGTCACGTCGCCGACCGCGCATTTTGTCTACGTTCGCAGTTCTGCGTCCCTCCGACCTGAACTGCCGAGGCTCCCGCATGCTCAATCGCACCCTCGCCGTCGTGGCCACGGTGGTGACCCTGCTCGCCGGCGCCGCGCCGGCGGCCCTGGCGGCCGGTTCCGTCTCCGGCTCCGGAGACTTCCGTACGGCCGTGCGGGCACCGGCCGAGGCGCACGTGACCGCCGCCGTCCTCGACCTGGACGGCACCGGCCGGGAACCCGCGGTCTACGGTGACGACACGCCGTACGACACGGCGAGCATCGTCAAGGTCGACATCCTCGCCTCGCTGCTGCTCCACGCCCGGGACCACCGGCGCGCCCTCACCGCGCGGGAGAGCGCCCTCGCGGAGGTGATGATCCGCGACAGCGACAACGACGCGGCCAGCGCCCTGTGGCGGGCCATCGGCGGGGCCTCCGGCCTTGAGTCGGCCAACAAGCGGCTGGGACTGACCGCCACCACGGCCGGCTCCGGTGGGCGCTGGGGGCTCACCCGGACCACGGCGGGCGATCAGATACGGCTGCTGCGCGCGATCTTCGGCTCCGGCCCCACACCGCTCGACACCGCGTCCCGAAGCCGTATCGGCACCCTGATGACCGAGATCGCCGCCGGCCAGTCCTGGGGCGTCTCGGCCGCCGCCGACTCCGGGTGGGCGCTGAAGAACGGCTGGCTGATGCGCACCACCACCGACCTGTGGGACATCAACAGCGTCGGACGCGTCACGGCCGGCGGTCACCACTACCTCGTCGCGGTCCTCTCCAACGGCAACGCGTCCATGCCGGACGGCGTGAAACTCGTCGAACGAGCCGCCCGTACGGCCGTGACCACCACGGCGGCACACTGACCCACTTGGCGCAGCGCACCCCGCCCCCCGCCCGAATTGCCCCTAACGTGCACTAGAGGTGCCCTCATGTGCACCCGAGGTGACGAAGGCTGGCAACGGGAGGTGCGGTGGCGGGTGCGGGCGGGCCGACGGCCGGGCGGGGCCGGGCGCGCCGGGGGCGTGGCGCGGCGCCGGGCACCCGGTCCGCCCGCGCGGTGTGGATCCCGAAGCGCGCCCGCGATCCGCGGGCCTCCGCCTCCGTCAGCGCGGTCGTCGTCCCCGGCCTGCGCATCGCCGGCGCCTATGCCTGGCGCCTCATCGTGCTCGGCATCGTCGTCTACGGCGTCTTCATCGTTCTGGGCCGCTTCCAGCTGATCGCCGTAGCCCTGTTCCTGGGTCTGGTCATCACCTCGGTGCTGCGCCCGTTCACCGATCTGCTGAGCCGTTGGCTACCCCGCCCCCTGTCCGTGGCCGTGAGCCTGGTCGGCAGCATCTGCGTGTTCTTCGGGCTGCTGGCCCTGGTGGGCGACGCGGTCGCCCAGGAGTCGGCGACGCTGGCCGACGAGTTCCGCGGCGGCATCCATCGCATCGAGGTCTGGCTCCAGCGCCCGCCCTTCCGGCTCGGCCCGGGCGCCCTCTCGCATCTCCAGCAGCAGATCGTCAACTACATCCAGGCTCACCGCTCCAACCTGGCCAGTAGGGCGCTGAGTGGGTTCGGCACCCTCGTCGAGCTGATCACCGGAGGCGCGCTCGCGCTCTTCGCCTCCGTCTTCTTCATCAGCTCCGGCGAACGGCTGTGGGCCTGGACGAGCCGCGAGCTGCTGCCCGCCGGGGCCAGGACCGCGTGGGACCGGGCGGGGCACGCCGCCTGGCGGACGTTCGCCGGGTACACCCGCGGCATCATCATCGTGGCCGCCACCAACGCCGTACTCGTCGGCATCGCCCTGCTGGTGCTGCGGGTGCCGCTCGCGCTGCCGCTCACCCTTCTGGAGTTCTTCGCCGCCTTCATCCCGCTGATCGGCTCACCGGTGGCACTGAGTGTGGCCACCGTGGTCGCGCTGGCCGGGCGCGGGCCGCTCACGGCCGTGGCCGTCCTCGTGCTCATCGTCGTCATCGGGCAGCTCGAGGGTCATGTGCTGCATCCCCTGGTGATGAGCTGGGCGGTGCGCCTGCACCCCCTGGTCGTCGCTGTCTCCGTCATCGCGGGCAGCATCGTCGCGGGGGTGATCGGCGCCGTCGTGGCCGTGCCGTTCATCTCTGTCGTCTGGGCGGTGGTGCGGGCCCTGCGGACCGCGCCGCCGGGGTCCTGACCCGGTCGCAGGCTCAGCCGTCCTTGGCGGGGCGGGCGGGCGCGCTTAGGGGCGCGACGGGACCGGCCGGACGGTGTGGGAGCCCGGACCACCGGGCTGATGCCCCGCACCCGGTGGCCCGTCGGACGCGACGAACGGTCAGCGCTTGCCTCCGGCGAAGGGGCGGCGGGAGATGGTGGCGCGGATGGTGGTCTGCGCGTGCCGTTCCACGGCGGGGTTGCCGGATCCGCCGTTCGGCTCGCCCCACACCAGGCCGACCTCCCGGCCGTAGGCCACCTCCTCCTCGCCGGCGGGCGGCACAGCGTGACGAACCGCCGTGGGGTGGGCGCCGGGCGCAGGTACAGTTCGTCGCCGACGCGGGGTCGGCCGAACATCGTGGATCGCCTGGCGGCCTCAGTGGGGACACTCGATGATCTGCTCGGACCAGATCGTCTTGTCGTTCTGGCCATGGCGGCAGCCCCAGCGCGCGCCGAGTTGGGCGACGAGGAACAGGCCGCGTCCTCCCTCGTCGGTAGTGCGGGCACGCCTCAGGCGGGGCTGGGTGCTGCTGGCGTCGGTGACCTCGCAGACCAGAACGTCGTGGCGAATCAGCCGCAGCTCCACCGGCGCACGACCGTAGCGAATCGCGTTGGTGACCAGTTCGCTGACGATGAGTTCGGTGGTGAAGAGGAGGTCGTCCAGGCCCCACATGGTGAGTTGGCGGGTTGCCCATCCTCGGGCCTCGGAGACGGCGGCCGGATCGGGTGGGATCTCCCAGTGTGCGGTGTCCTCCGCCGGGACGGTGCGGGTGCGGGCCAGCAGCAGGGTCGCGTCGTCGCGCGGCGCCTGCTCGGCCAGGTCGGCGAGGACAGCCCGGCCGGTTTCGTCCAGAGCGCGATCCGGACGGCAGGACGCGGCGAGCGCATCCGTCAGGTACCGGAGTCCTTGGTCGATGTCGTGGTCGCGCCGTTCGACCACGCCGTCGGTGCAGAGTGCGAGGACGCTGCCCGGCTCGATGTCGATCGTGGTGGTCTCGTAGGGCATGTCGCTGATGGAGAGTGGTGGCCCCGGTGCGATCCCGACGGTCTCTGCGGTCCCGTCGGGCCGGACCAGGACGGGTGGCGGGTGCCCGGCACTGGCTATGGCGCAGCGCCGGGTGACGGGGTCGTAGACCGCGTACAGGCATGTGGCGCCGACGACGTCGTGGTGGTCGGGTGGGGCTTCGGCCATGAGGCGCTGGACCTGGTCCGCGATCCGGGTGAGCATTTCGTCTGGTTCGAGTTCGAGGTCGGCGAGGGTCTGGATGGCGGTGCGCAGGCGGCCCATGGTGGCGGTCGCGGGCATGCCGTGGCCGACCACGTCTCCGGAGACAAGGGCCAGGCGGAGAGAGGGCAGAGCGATGGCGTCGTACCAGTCGCCGCGGATTTCCGCTCCGCCGCCTGCGGGCAGGTAGACGGCGGCGGTCTCGGCTGCCGGGGTGTCGGTCGTGGGCGGAGGAAGCAGGCTCTGCTGCAGCGCCACTGCCGCCCGGTGCTCGCGGGTGTAACGGCGGGCGTTGTCGATGGCGAGCGCACCCCGTGAGGCGATCTGCGTCATGAGATCAACCTCGTCCTTGGTGAACGGGTCGGATCGGCCGGTACGCCAGACCGATATGGCGCCGAGGGTGAGACCGCGGGCGTGCAGCGGTGCCACCATCACTGTGTGGGCGTCTTCCGGGAGGAGATACTCAGCCACCTGTCTGCCGCCGATCAGGGCGACGAAGTCGTCTCGGCCGTAGACGACTGTCCTGCCGCGTTGCGAGCTGCGCAGGAGGGGGTGGTCGGACAGCGGTGGGACGGGGTTGCCGCGCTTGATGCCGGTCGGCCACACCGCGGTGGCCGGTGCCAGGGCCGCGGTGCGCAGGTGGAGATCTCCACCGCCCAGCCGCTTGGGGGGTTCCTCCCCGTCGAACACGGACTTCGCGAGGTCGACTGCGGCGAGATCTCCGAACGTGGGGAGGAGTACGTCTGCAAGGTCCTGCGCGGTGCGCACGACATCCAGGGACCCTCCCACCTGCTCGGCCACCTGGTGGGCGAGGTCCAGGTGACGGCGGGTGCGCAGCTGGTCGCTGGCGTCGATGTACAGGGCCACGACCCCTGTGGGGCGTCCTCGCGCGTCCTCCAGCCGGAAGGCGGACAGCCACAGTGCGTGCCGCCGCGCCGGCTCGTGCCGCCAGCTCACCTGCAGGCTGCTGCGGACCACCGGGGCGCCCGTGTCGAGCACCTGGCGCAGTACTGCCTCGAGGTTCACGGCGTCCTCGGCGCATAGCACGTCGCACAGCCGGGTGCCGGGCTGTACCGGTCGGCCGTCGGGAGTGCATGGCGTGCCGTTCGTCTGCACGGTGGTGAGATCCGTGTCGTGCAGAGCGACCGTGATCCGGTTCTGTGAGGACAGTGCGCGCAGGAGCGCCGCGCCGTTCTCGTGGTCGGCAACGTGGTGTGCGGGTGCCGCCAGCACGAGGAACTCCGCCGAGCCGTTCACCTTGGTGGTGCGGAAAGCGACGTCGATCGTGTGGCCGTACTGGTGCCACAGCCGTACCCGGCCGGATGCCGGCATCTTCGTGGCGCTGCGCAGTTCGTCGGGGAGGCCGGCCACCAGTTCCTGCACGGGGCGGCCGCAGACCTCCTCGGCGGTGAACCCCGTCAGGTCCGCTGCTGCCTCGGTCCACCGCACCACCGCACCTCGGCCGTCGAGCACGGCGGCTGCCAGGTCCGCGAAGACGTACGCGCTGCCGCTGGGATGGGCGTCGGAGACGCTCAGCGACCCTTGGGAGGCGCTTGCCGAATGGGTGTCATTTGCATGGTTCATAGTCATTTTTGGCCTTCCCTGGAAGATCGCGGGGCGACGACGTCACACCGCGACGGCGGTGGGCGGCAGGTCTTGTTCGGCCCAGACGATCTTGCCGTCTCCTGCGCAGCGGGAGCCCCACCTGCGGGACAGCTGAGCGATGAGGAAGAGGCCGCGGCCGTGCTCATCGAGGCCGCGGGGATGGCGGGGGCGTGGCCGACCGGTGTGGGTGTCGGAGACCTCACACGTCAGAACCCGGTGCTGGATGAGCCGCAGGCGGCCCGGGCCGTCGCCGTGGCGGATGGCGTTGGTGACCAGTTCACTGACGATCAGCTCCACGGGCGTCACGAGCGGCTCCAGCCCCCATTCGCTGAGCTGACGGGCGACCAGATGCCGGACGGTCGGGACGGTGGCCGGTTCGTCCGGCAGGTCCCAGGAGGCGACCTGCGCGGATTCGAGTGCGCGGGTGCGCGCAAGGAGCAGGGTGACATCGTCGGGCTGTGCCTGAGTCGGCAAGGTCTGCATCGCCCGCGAGCACAGGTCCTCCAGGGATGGGCCCGGCTGTGCCAGGGCGGCGCCCAGGCGGTGCAGGCCGACGTCGATGTCGTCGTCGCGGGACTCGACCAGGCCGTCGGAGTAGAACGCGAGCAGGCTCCCCTCGGGCAGTTCCAGTTCCACGGACTCGAAGGGGACCAGGCCAAGACCGAGGCCGAGCGGGGCTCCGGCGGGCAGGTCGGGGATGGTGACCTGGCCCTGCGCGTCGATGATCAGGGGCGGCGGATGCCCGGCCCGCGCCAACGTGCACCGTCGGGTGACCGGGTCGTAGACGGCGTACAGGCAGGTGGCGCCCACCACCTTGAGGACTTTGTCGGAAGGGTCGACGTCTTCGTCGTTCAACCGCCGGACCGTGTCGTCGAGGTGCGCCAACAGCTCGGCGGGGGGCAGGTCGAGGTCCGCGAGCGTGCGCACGGCGGTGCGCAGTCTGCCCATGGTCGCCGCGGCGTTGATGCCGTGACCCACCACGTCGCCGACGACGAGGGCCACCCGGGCGCCGGACAGCTCGATCACGTCGAACCAGTCACCCCCCACGCCGCGGTCCATGTCAGCCGGCACGTAGCGGGAAGCCACCTCGACGGCGACACCGCCTCGCACCCGGTGGGGCAGCAGGTCGCGTTGGAGCGTGAGGGCCGCGGCACGTTCGCGCGCGTACTGCAGAGCGTTCTCCAGGCTGAGCGCGGCCCGGGTGACGAGCTCCTCGGCGAGCAGCAGGTCGCCCTCCTGGAACGGCGTCTGTTCCTCGGAGCGGCTGAACACCGCCAGGCCCAGCACGCTGCTCCGCGCACGGATGGGCACGACCATCAACGAGTGGACCCCGGTGTCACGTACCTTCTGCGCCCGCACCGGGTCGTGGTCGACCCAGGGGCCGTGGGGGTCCAGCACCGGTTCCAGGTGAGACCTGCCCGTGCGCAGCACGTTGGCGAGGGGCGAGGCCGGGTGGAGATGGATCACCTCCTCGCGCACCCACGGCAGTTCCAGGAGACTCAGGTCGACGGAGGCCAGCCCGGCCCGGCGCAGCGGCGGGGTGCGGCCGCTTGTCGTGCCGGTCCCTGCCGAGGGTTCCACGCCGAACGGAACCGACTCCACCAGGTCGACGAGGGCGTGGTCGGCCAGCAGGGGCACAGCCAGCTCGGCCAGTTCCTGCCCGGTCCGCATGACGTCGAGGGTGCTGCCGACGCGGGTGCTGGCCTCGCTGAGGATGGCAAGGCGCTCACGCGCCCGCCGGTTGCCGGTGACATCCACGATCATGCAGCACACGCCCAGCGGTGTGCCGTCCGCGCCCTGGAGGCAGAAGAACGACGCCGAGAACGCATGCTCACGGCGCCGGTCCGCCGGCGGCCACGCCCGGAACTCGTGCACCATGGTGCTGCCGCTCTCCAGCACCTGCTGTATCACCACCTCGAGCGCTTCGGCCTCGACCGCGGGCAGCGAGTCCTTCAGACGGCGTCCGAACCGTTGATGACGAGGCACGCCGTCGTACCGCTCCGAGGCGTCATTCACCCAGACACAGCGCAGCTGCGGGTCACAAACGGCGATGCCGATCGGTGCGTGGGCAAGGAGCGACTCCCGCACCGGTCCGTTGACCACCCCCGAGGACAGGGAGCCTATGTCGGTCACGGACACCAGCCACCGGGTGTCGGCGTCCTGCCCCCACAGCAACGAGACCCGCAGCGTCATGGTGAGCGTGCGGCCGTCGCGGTGGCGCACCTTCACGGTGCCGGACCAGCCATCCTCGGCACGGCACTGCTCGGCGACTGCACTACCCCTCCCGGCGTCCTCGGGGGGCGGCAGCACGTGTGTGGCGGACCGGCCCACCACCTCCTGGGCCGAGTAGCCGACAAGCTGCTCAGCTGCCTGCGTCCACCCCATCACGGTCCCCTTTGCATCGATCATCGCTATGGCCGCGTCGGGTATCTCGCGGGAGCCGGCCTGCTCGGCGAGTGAGGTGTGGTCGGTGTTCGTCATCGCGGTTCATCCCATCGGTGCGGAGGTGAGACAGCGTCGGGGTGCGGCGCGGAGGCTGATCTGCAGCCGTGGGGGAACGGCAATGTCTGGTGGAACGGCCCCCAGCGCGGCGTATGTCCGGTTTGAGGCTACTTTGCCCAGTTCTGATGAAATAGTCAGACGCGATGGCTTGCTTGTCAAGTACCTTCAGGCCTGATCGAATGATCAGGCGCGGGGCCGAGGCGGGAGGTGGAGGCGCGCAGTCGCGAGTGGAGGCGTCCCGGGGTTGGACAGGCGGCGATGGCAATGCAATGATGAAAACGTCAGAACTGTTGCCTTTATGTGCGGGTGATGACGATGTCAGGCTCACCCAGGAATCGCTTCGAGCGCCGTCGCTCCGAGACTCGGCGGGCACTGGTCCGCGCCGCGCGGACGATCCTGGCCGAGTCCGGCGACACCAGCACCAGCATTCGGGCCATCGCAGAGCGCGCGGACGTTGGCTTCGGCTCCTTCTACAACCACTTCACATGCAAGCCGGATCTGTTCGACGCGGCCGTGGCCGACGCCCTGGAGGAGTACGCCCAGGCCATCGACGAACGTCTGGGCGGCCTCGACGATCCGGCCGAGCGCCTCGCCGGCGGCGTGCGGCTCAGCGCCCGCATGGCCGGAGCACACCCGGAGATCATGCGCATCCTGTGCCACAGCGGGCTCGGCCGCATATACGCCGGCCGCGGACTGGCTCCGCGCGCGAGACACGACATGGAGCAGGGCATAGCCTCGGGCCGCTTCACCGTGGTCGACCCGGTCCTCGTCCTGGTCGCGCTGAACGGCAGCCTGCTGGCGCTCCTGGAGCTGTGGTTCACCCAGCCCGAGGTGGACAACAGCCATGCCTCGGACAGCATGGCCGAGATGCTCCTGCACATGCTCGGCCTCTCCGCGGATGAGGCCCACGACGTCGCCAGGCGCCCCCTTCCCGCTGCAAGCTGAAGAGGACCGTGACCGCGTACTGGCTTGAGGACGACGACTGCCCACCATTTGTGGAAATTCTCGTTGCTCCACGGCTTATTTCACGCAATTACCCGGCCCCGGAGGGAGCGAGGCGCTGTTCCATGGCGGTGGCCTCGTCGATCCGGTCCAGCATCGGAGGTTTGTCGTGACCAAGCCTGTGGCCCGCGCGCCGCAGCGCCGCAATGGACGGTCCAACCGGGCGCGCATCCTGGACACGGCCCGCCAGGAGCTCGGCGCAACCCCAACGTCACGATGGAGAAGCTCGCACGAGCCACCGGTGTCGTGCGGCGCACCCAGGGCTACGCCAGCGGGATCGGCTGGGGCCCCAAGACCCGCTCCAACAACGATCTGCGCAAAGGATGCGGGACCAGCTCTCCGAATCCGTAGGAGAGACGCATGGTCGAACAACCCCCCACCCGGTACTCGCCTGAAGGTACGCCTCTGGGGATCAGGGACGTGCTTCGTCGGCCGGTGAAGAACAGCAGGTAAACCACTGTCATGCGAGCGCCGAGCGTGAATGGGCCCTCTCCGCGGGAACACCTCGTGGGGAGGGCCCACTGCCGTCGGGAGAGGTTCGTCGGCTCCGGTAGCAGCGGCGAAGGCCACGAGGCGCAAGGGGGAGCACAGGCGTCCAGAGCGTCGTCGTACGGCTCGATGCGCTCGCCCATGGCCCTCATTCGCCCCCGGTGGGCTTCCTGCCAGGCTGAGATGGGCTCAGCGCTTGACTTCGAGGTTCGTCAGGACGAGCAGGGCGCGCAGGAGTCCGGTCGCGCGGGCGGGGTCGGTGCGGAGTTCGGTGAGGATCCAGCACGTAGGTGGTGGCCGCGAACAGCGTCTCATCAGGCGTGTTCGTCGTCCCACCGCCCTGCGGCCGCACCCGTTGCTCCGGGATCAGCGGCCTACCGATCTCCCCACAAGCCGTCCGGCACTATCCAGCTCCACGTTCCCCGCCCCATACCGGGTCAACGTCCGCCTCACCACGTAGGACACCGACGACGGGGTTCGCTGACGCTTGCGCCGCCGTGACGGGACGCTGGTGCGGGCGGCGAGCGGCCCCATGATGGCCATCAATACACCGCATGGTGGCGACGACGGTGACGGTCAGCCGGTTGTGGAAGATCCTCCGGTATAGGACATGAGGTGCGGCCGGTGCAGATGGCGCGAGGGGGTGCGTTCGATGATCAGGAAAGCGGCGTCGTCGGTGAACTGCTCACCGGTGTGCTCGAGCAGGTCGCGGTGAATGTGGTGCAGCAGGGCGTCTGGGCTTGAGGCGGGGAAGGAGGCGACCCGTTCGGCGAGCGGGTAGAAGGCTCCGGTCGGTGAGCGGGCTTCGATCACGCCGTCGGTGTAGAGCAACAGCATGTCGCCCGGTTCCAAGGTGAACGGGTCGGTGCGGTAGTCCCGTACGCAGAGGGCGCACAGGCCCAACGGGGGCGCAGGCCGTCGGGAGTTCAGGACGGTCACCTGGTCTCCACGGATCAGCAGTGGTGGCGGATGGCCGCAGTTGAGCATCTCAGCCTGTGAGCCCTGATCGTGGATGTCGAGCATGACAGCGGTGATGAAGTGCTCGCCGGCGTCGTGCGCTGTGTCGGCGACCTCGTCCAGGTTCCGGCAGACGCTGTCTTCGACGGCGATGACGAGCTCGGGCAAGGAGGCGTACCGGTGAGCGCCCTCACGGAACGCGCCCATCACCACCGACGCCTCGCCGATAGAGGCCAGGCCATGGCCTCGAACGTCGCCGATCAACACCCGGGTGCAGGGATGATCGGCGCGGGCGACCGCCAAGAGGTCGCCCCCGATCTGGGCCTCGTCCTCGGCGGCCAGATACAGCCAGGCCATCCGCAACGGCCCGATCCGGCGAGGTGGAGGCCGCAGCAGAGTCCGCTGCGCCGTCTCGGCCACCGACCGCACCCGGCTCAGCTCCCGGGCATGCCGCTCCCGCACGTAGCAGATGAAGACGACCAGAGCCGACAGCACGGCCAGGGCGATGAGCTGCGCCACGTGGTTGGTCGTGGTCAGCCCGCCGTGGAATATGGAGATGATCACCAGGGCGACCTCCGCCAGAGCCCCGACCAGAGCGGTCAGCCGCGGACCGGCGAAGGAGGCGGTCAAAGTCGGCGCAATGACCAGCAACGGGCCCAGATGGACACTGGCTCCGATACCGATGTCCGCCACAGTGATGGCCACGATCAGCGCGAGTGCGATCACCAACAGCCCACGCCCCGCGCGCTCCTCCGGCAGGCGGTCTCCGGATATGCCTGGTGCACCCATACGCCCTTTTTACGCCCCTTTTGGCCGCGCATGCTCCCGCACCACTTCCTGTCGAGGGTGGTACGGCTCGCGGCGCTGTATGTGAGCGTGCGTGGCGAGTACTGTCCGTTACCACTGGTCACTAGCGCAGGCCAGCGGGTCGAGGTTGTGGATACCGTGCTCCGCTGGGTTGAATGCCGGCGGGGTGGTCAGGGGGTGTCCGACCCGGTGGTGTCCGTCGTCGACTGCAGCGGCCGAGCCCCGAGCCATGCCCTGACTGCTACCTACTGAGATTCCGGGCGTGATGTCGCGTGGCTGCGCGGGTCCTGAACTGCTGCCTTGTCTGACCGATCGGCGACACTGGGGCATGGAACTGGCGAACCTGCTGGCGGGCGGCTGAGGGGAATCTCGAAACGGGTGGCGCCGTGGCCGGATTGGGGTCTCGGCCACGGCGACCAACAGCTCAGGACATTCCGACTGGAGTATCAGGCATTCCAGTGCGCCTCGAGGGCTGCAGCGACCTCGGCCGGTTTCTGGAGCGGCGTCCAGTGGCTGCTGTCCAGCTTGAGGAGCCGGGACGCTAGTACGGAGGCGGCCAATTTCTCGCCGAATTCGATGGGGCAGACCGGGTCGAGAGCCCCCCAGAACACCAGGGACGGCGCCGACAGGTTCGCGAGTTCCGGTTCCCACTCCGCGCCCACCGTCAGAGCGGAGCGGTACAGCTTGAGGATGCTGTCCCTCATGGTCCCGTCTACGCGGCCGGCCGTCTCCTTGGCCAGCTCAGCCGGAACCTGGAGGTTGTCCGTCAAGTCCTTGGCGAAGGCAGCGGCGTCGTACTGCTTTGCCCACCGGTCGCCCTCGACGGGGTCCTGCCAGAGCTTGGCCAGCGGATGCCAGACGTACTCAGCGCTGATCGGAGCGTTGCTCCCAGCCCACGTACGGACCAGGTCCGGCCGCAGGGAAGCGACGCGCGCGGTGAGCATGCAGCCCCAGTCATGGCCGACCAGGTCCACCGGCTCGCCGACTTCCTCCAGCCGCTCTATGAGCCAGGCGACGTACTCCTCTTTGGTGGGGCCGAAGCCTTGCGGCCGCGGGGCTCCAAAGCCGGGCAGGTCCCAAGCAGCGACATCACTTCGGGTCAGGTGCCGGCGCACGCCGTCCCATACATGGTGGGTATCGGGCACGCCGTGGATCAGAACTGCAGGCATGGGCGAACTACTCCTTGATCATCTCAGGGCTGATTCATTGGGTCGCTGGTTCCCTGCGCAGGAGCGGAGGGGGAAGGCGGGGGCGGAGCCGGGGTCGTCGTGCGAAGCCGGCTCCGCCGAGCGCGTCCGTAAAGCGGACGGCGGTCAGCCGAGCACGGCGAGCCCCGCCTGGGCGATCTTGATGTCGTCGGACCAGTGACCGCCGCTGACCCCGACGCCGCCGATGATCTCGCCGTCGACCTTGATCGGGAGGCCGCCACCGAAGACGATCAGACGGCGGATGCCGGTGGGTGCGCCGGCGGCCAGCGGCTCGTCGTTCTTGATGATGTCGTGCCAGACGTCGGTGGGAAACCCGAACCCCGCCGCGGTGTACGCCTTGTCCTGAGCGACTTCGATGGTGGGCAGAGCCGCGCCGTCCATCCGTGTGAAGGCGTTGAGGTGTCCCGACTCGTCGACGACGGCGATGGAGGACGGAATGCCGAGTTCCGCCGCAGCCTTCGTGGCGGCGGCCAGGATCTCCTGGGCAAGGGCGTTGCTGAGGGCGGCGCGACGACGGATGTCAGCCATGATGGCGTGCCTTTCGTAGCAGTGAAGAAGGAAACAGATGAGAAGCGGTCACGGAGGCCTGAATCAGGGGGCCTTGGTGGCGGAGCGGAACCGCACTGCGTGGCCCGGGCCGCACCGGACCAGCCGCCTGCCGGCAGGGCTGATCACGGTGAGTGGCCAGGACAACCACTTTCCATACGCTGTACGGAGTTGCACTGCTATTGATACCGTACGACGTATGGCAATGTCGAGTTGGGGGAACCCCGCCCGACCAGGTGCTCGGAGACGTCCCGCACACCAGACGCAGCCGATCCCGCCTCCCCGGCGCCTCTATCCCCCCAACACCGCGGCAGCCTCTCGGCGCAAAGGCAAGGATGCTTTTTGGCTTCGCGGACCGAGAGCTGCCGCGGGCGGTGCCGTTCACTCGAGGTACGGGCGGCGGGAGTCGACCACTCGTATGGGCCACTCGGGCACTGCCCGGCTCCATGTCCGCGGCCCATGTGAACGACAGCTGAGGTGATCATGGAAGACATCGTGAGTACCTGGGTCCTGGAGGACTTCACGCATGTCTGGGGCCTCGGCCGCCACCAGGTCGGCTCGAACTTCTGGTCGGCGCCGGGCCCGTCGGCCTGGCCACGGCCGTCCAGCTCGCCATCCGCGGGTGGCGGGTCGGTGTGGTCGAACGCTGGCCGCAGGCCTACCCGCTACCGCGGGCGGTGGTCTTCGACCACGAGGTGGCCGGGACCCTGGCTTCTGTGCTGGACGAGCTGCCCACCCTGTGCGAACCCGCCGAGGACTACGTGTGGCGCAACGGCAAGGGCGACCCGGACGTCTTCCTGCCGCACCGCCCCCTCACCGGCGGCCTGCTGGCCTGCGACGCCACCGGCGCACCGGTGGAGCCGGCCGGGCAGCTCGGGCCGCAAGGACGCGTGCGCCACCAGGGCCGTACCGGCCTGTTCGACCAGGCCGTCGGTACCGGGTTCACCCTCCTGGCCACCCGGGACCCGAGTGAGGTGCTCGACGAGGACGCCCTGGCCTGGTGCGAGGGGATCGGGATCCGCCTGCTGAGGGTCATCGACGACCAGGCGGCACAGGGGCCGGCCGATGTCATCGACCTCGACGGCACCTACCTGCGCTACCTGGCCCGGACCGGGCAACAGGCCCTGCTGCTGCGCCCCGACCACTACGTCTTCGGCGGCGCCGTCGGCATGGCGGACGTGCCACGCCTGCTGGCCACGTTCCATGGCCTGCTGTCCCAGGAGGACGACGGCACCCGGGACACCGTGGCAACCGGCGTGCAGGTGATGTGACCGACCGGAGGTGGTCACTCGACGGGACGGAGGGGACATCCGCTGACGCGGAGGTCCCCCGTCCTCGTGCTCAGCGCCGTTGCTCCACAGAAAGTGACACAGCCAGCAAGCTCAGCATCTGGTGGCTCTCCTGCTCGGCGGCTGCGATGCGCTCTCCGGGCAGGGCACGCTGCCACCACTCGCCGGAGGCCACCTCGGCGGCTTCCCACAACTCGGCCAAAGCGCTCGCCAGACGGCAACGGGCACGGACGAGATCGGCGGGTTGGGGGGTGGACGGTTGGTCCATCAACCGCGCGGCGGCCGCATGGGATGCCGCCACCTTCGCCAGGGCGCTCTCGACGCGGTCCACAGCTCGGCGGTCGGCGATCGCAATGGCGACGAGCAGTCCGAGCGTGCAGCCCGTGACGGTGTCGAGGGCTCGGTCCCTGAGCAACTCGCCGGTCGGCTGCGCATGCGCGAACTGGGGCATCAGCAAGGACATCTGGACGATGCAGACCTGGCCGAGCCAGTAGCCGCGGCTGATCGTCGCCTCGGTGGCGACCTGGAAGAACAGGACGGCCAGGACGAGGGCGACTGGTCCGGTGCGGGTGATCGGCAGCAGGGCGGCGAACAGCGCGAGGCCGACGAAGTTGCCGAACACCCGGTTGAGGGCGCGTCGCCAGGTGAGGACCAGGCTGGACTGGAAGATCGAGGCGGCGGCGACCACGGCCCAGTACGGGCGGCCGACCCCCAATGCCATGGAGGCCCAGCCGGCCAGGGCGCAGCCGACCGCGACCCGGGCGCTGAGCAGCAGCAGGTGTGAACCGGGTCGTAGGACGCTCGGCAGGCGGATGTGACGCCGACTCGGCCGGCCGCCGCCGAGCGGTCTGCGCCAGGCCGCGCTCGGTGTTTCGGTGGGAGCGCCGGTGACCTGGTCGTCTCCCGGCCAGGGCGGTAGGAGATCGGGCAGCGGCGCGCTTCCGCGCAGGAGTCCCGCCCAGTGGCCGAGTTCCCGGGCGTCCGCGCGGCCGGATTCGGCGAGCACCAGCAGCCGTTCCAGGGTCCGGCGCTCCGGAGAGCGGACACCTGCCAGCGACACCGTGCGCCAGGCTTCGGCTGTCGCCGCGGCCGCGGCTCGGCGGACCGAGACACGGCCCGGGTCGTCGTCCGGGGTGCTGGTCAGCCGTTCGGCAGCGTTGAGGGCTCTGGCCACCGCCAGGCGCTGCGGTTCCCGGGACCGTACGAGGCCGGGGGCCATGCACACCAGCCAGGCGAGCAGTCCGGTGGCAAGGGTGAGCGCGAGGTGGGCGGGGATGTCGGCGAAGCGCTGCGGAAAGAAGGCACAGCTGGCGGCGACGAAGGTGAAAACGACGTTGCCCGGCGGCCCGATCCGGGCGGCCTCGCACACCAGCTTGTGCGCAGCGGCGAGAAGAGCCGCCACAACGACCCGGACCGCGGTGCTGTCGGTGGCCGCCGCGGTCGCCAGGCCCACCCCGATGCTCGCGACCATACCGAGCACCACCCAGGCCAGAGCGCGGGCGCGGGCGGCGTAGGGCAGGCTGTGCCCGTAGAGCGCGCAGGTGGACCCGCCGACGGTGTACATCATCAGGTCGACGCGCCCCACGGCCAGCAGGACCAGACTGGGCACGGCCATCGCGAGCAGGACACTGAGTGCTGCCTTGGGCCACAGGTCGGTCGCCCGGCCCAGCCGCAGCACACCGCGTATCTGCAGGGGCCGCACCGAGACGGCCTTTCCGGTGGTGATGGGTGCCTCCCGTGCTCTTCTACTACGCGCTGCGGCCCGGGTCGCCCGACCACGAGCCTGCCTCAGGCCGCAGCGCCTGAGGACCACGGACTCAACGGCCGGCGCCCTGGCCGTCGCGCTCGGCGGCGAATCGCCCTTCCAGGCCCGTGATGATCGTGTCCAGGACCAGGCGGAAGATGCGGTCCTCATCGGGGCCTGGACTCGTGTGACCGTTTTCGTCGGCGGTGGGGACGGTGGGGGGCTTGATGTTCGCCCACTGGTGGAGCGCGCCGTTGAGTTCGGCGGTGAGGACACCTGTGACGACGGCGCTCACGGCAGCAGACATCTCCGGGATCTCCGAGAGCGGAACCCCCGCGGCGGCCAGGATGGCGGTCAGCGCGACCAGGAACGGGTCCTCGCGCTGGATGAAGCCCGGCTGGTGGCTGAACGAGTAGCCCATGAGCTTGGGATGACGGTGCGCCAGCGTCCGGAAGTCCGTGGCGAGCAGGCGGATGCGCTCCTGCCAGGGAGCGTCCTCAAGCGTCACGGTACGGAACTGGGCGCCGACCATCCTCGCCACGCCGCGCAGCACGGCCTCCTTGTTCGGCACGTGGTGGTACAGCGACATCGGGTTCGCGTCCAGCACGGTCGCGAGTTTGCGCATGGTGAGCGCCTCGACCCCGTCCGCGTCGATGAGCCGCAGGGCGGCGGCGTAGATCCCGGCCTCGGTCAGAGGCACGTCTCTCTTCCTGGTTCCCCGCGGGGGACGCTTCGGCTTTTCCACACCCCGTACGATAACGGGTTTCGTACGACGTATGGGGATGAACTCGATCACAGGCCGGGCGGGAGTGGTCGCGCTCACGGTCGGGGTTGCGCACCCGAGGGCATCTACGGCATGGACATCGCCGGCATCGAGCAGGTCAGCGCAGGGCGGGTCAGCCGGTCAACATCACCGACGACTTCACCCGGCTCACCCTGGACACCATCGCTCTGACGGGGTTCGGCTACCGGTTCAAGTCCTTCGACGAGGAGGAGCTGCACCCCTTCCTGAACGCTCTGCTGGGCGCGCTGGTGGAGTCGTTGCGGCGTTCGCAGGAGCTGCCGATGATGACCAAGCTCCGTAAGGCCGACGCCAGTGGACGCATCAGGAGTACCTGGCCGCCTGCTTGCAGCGCGAGGTCGCCGCCCGCGAGTCCCACGGCGGAGAAGGCCGCATCCGCGCAGCCCGTTTCCCCGCCCGCAAGACCCTGGAGGAGTTCGACTTCCATCACCTGCGCGGGCTGAAACGGGAGGCGGTGGCCCATCTGGGCACCCTGGACTTCATCACCGGCAAGGAGAACGTGGTCTTCCTCGGCCCGGGCACCGGCAAGACCCAGTCGGGCCTTCGTCGAAGCGCCCCTGGTCAGGGCTGTGGGAAATGATCAGTGAGGTCGCGGGAAACGATCTTCAGGGACCCTGATGTCGTGCCTGACCAGCGCATTTCGTCGGATCCCCCCAGCAGGGAGTCGGGAAGTGAACGACGGCTCCGTGTCCGCGCATCCGCACGTGGTCGGTGACTCCTTCGCACCTGGTGCGCCGATTGCTGCCTGCGGCTACGCCCCGGCCGGGGAGGCTCCGGCGCACAGCATGAGATGGCGTGATCGTCACTCCGGGGGAGTGGGCGTGTCCGGCGAGCGGTACATCGCCTGGACGTCCAGTTCCAGCTGCACCGTCGGACCCACCACCGCGATGCCGCGGGCCAGCATCGACCGCCAGTTGAGGGTGTAGTCCTCGCGGTGCAGCTCCGCCGTGGCGAGCGCGGCACAGCGCAGCTCCTCGCCGTAGCCGCCGTTGACCGTGCCCAGGTAGGTGGTGTCCAGGGAGACCGACCGGCTGACACCGTGCATCGTGAGGGAGCCGAGGAGCGTCCACTTGCTGCCGCCCCGGTAGGCGAAGCGCGTGCTGGCGAAGTCGATGTACGGATACCGCTCGACGTCCAGGAAGTCCCCGGAACGCAGATGGTTGTCGCGGGTCGTGTTCCCGGTGTTGATGCTCGACGCGTCGATGCGCACCCGTACGGTCGACTGGCCCATGTCCGGGGCGACGCTGATCGCGCCGTCGAAACGCTCGAAACGGCCGTGCACATGAGCCATGCCGACATGCTTGGCGATGAACCGGATCGCGGTGTGCGGCGGATCGAAGACCCAACCACCGGTCGGCGGCAACGGCAGCTGCCGGGCCGGCTGCAACCGGATCTGCCCGGGCGCCGGACAGCTGTCGGCGACGATCTCCACGGTCTCCCGGTGCGGATCCAGGCCCTCGGCGACGATCAGCAGGCTGTAGCGCCCGGGCGGCAACGCGGCCATGAAGAAACCGAAGGGATCGGTGGTGCCCCGTGCCACCACCTGGTGGGTGTCGAGCGCGGTGACCGTGACCTCCGCGCCGCCCAGCGGCTGGTCGACGGGGTCCAGGACGGTCCGGGCGACGCCGCCCGCACCGGACGGGAGGGGCAGGGTGAGTCCCGCCGAACGGGCCGGGGAGTCCTTGGACCACCGGCGCCTGAGCAGCCCGAGGGCCATGCTGTTCACCTTTCGTGTCGCGTGGTTCCGGGGACGGCAGGGCCGTCACTCCGGATCGGTCAGGCTCGGCTGAGGATCTGCCGCAGTGCCTGGGTGAGGAGTTCCTCCGCGTTCTCGGCGGCGGCGGGGTGCCGGAAGGCGACATACCCGTCGGGCCGCACCAGCAGGGCGCCCGCGTCGGACACCTCACTGAGCCGGGCCCAGTCGCCGTACGGGTCCTCGTACTCCTGCCCGGGGCCGATGACGACCGTGGCGATGTCGAGGTCCTGGGCGTCCGCCGCGCGTAGCCAGCCGGCGCCGCCGATACCGGTCAGCAGGGCGAACCTGCCCTTGCCGACGGTGTCCAGGGTCGACACGGTCCGGGTGCCCGAAGTGATCCAGGCGTGCGGGAGCTTGGCGCCCGGGCGGGAGCTTGGCTGGTGGTACAGCTCCGGGTCGCGGGCGAAACCGGGGTCGGGGGTGCCGTCGGGGACGACCGCGGCTGAGCTTTCGGGGGAGTAGCGCTGGTTGAGGTCGACGCCGTGCGCGTTGAACTCGTACACCTTGTACGCGATCGCCTCGCGCAGCCGCGCCCGCTGCTTCTCGGCCGCGTCGGTGGCCTCCTTGCGGGCGGCGATGTTGGCCCACAACTGCTCGGGGGTCTGCGGGGTGAGACCGTCGAGCGCCTCGAAGATCGGTGCCGTCTCGCCGATCGACTTGTTGGCCCGGGTGACGATCTGCCTGCCGACGGGCGCGCGTTCGGCGGTGTAGCTGTCCAGAAGGCCAGGGCCGGCGGTGCCGTCGAGGACCAGCTTCAGCTTCCAGGCGAGGTTGTAGGAGTCCTGGACGGAGGTGTTCGAGCCGAGCCCGTTGGACGGCGGGTGCCGGTGCACGGCGTCACCGGCGCAGAAGACCCGGCCGTTGGAGTACGTCTCGGCGTACATCTCGTTCACCGTCCACGCCGAGGACGACCTGACGGTCACGGGGATGTCGTCGTCGCCGACCAGCTGGCGGACGACCGACTCCGCGTACTCGGTGGTGAGGTCGGGGGCGCCCGCCGTGACGTCGTACCCCCACACGATCATCCACTCGGTCCACGGGCGCACACAGCGCACCAGGCCCGCGCCGATGCCGCCGACGGTCGCACCCGGGGCCAGCACCCAGTACAAGGTGGAGGGGCGGTGGGCGGTGTACTTGCCGAGGTCGGCGTCGAAGACGATGTTGATGCTGCCCGCGACGCCCATCTGGCCGCCCATCGGCAGCGCTGCGTCCTCGGCCACCTTGGAGCGCCCGCCGTCCGCGCCGATGAGGTACTTGGCCCGGACGGTGTACTCGTCCCCGCGCACCCGGTCCTCGACGGTGACGGTCACGCCGTCCGCGTCCTGTGTATACGACTTGTAGACGGTGCTGTGGCGGAAGACGGTCCCGCGCGCGATCGCCGCGTCCACCAGCACCGGCTCCATCAGATGCTGCGGCATGTCGCACATCCGGGTGGGGCTCGCGAGGTCGTGCGCGGCCTGCACCAGTGGGTCGTTGCCCCAGGAGCGCACCCGGCCCAGCTCCTCACCGGCCAGGCTGGTGCAGAAGGTCGTGTTCGCCATCAGGTGTTGCGGAGTGGCCTTGGCCACCACCTCCTGCTCCACCCCGAGGTCGCGCAGGACCTCCATCGTGCGCTGGTTGGTGATGTGGGCGCGCGGGGTGTCGGCGAGGCTCGCATAGCGGGTGACGACCATGTTCGGTACGCCGTAGGTGCTCAGGGCCAGCGCGGCGGCGGCGCCTGCGGGGCCGCTGCCCACGATCAGGACGTCGGTGACGACATCGGTGTGCACGGGGAACGCTCCGGTGGGGGAAGGACGGAAACCGACCGTTCAAGATCATGAAACGGTCGGGGCGGTCATGGGTGTCTCAATCCGAGACACGCGGCGTACGGCGGAACCCGACGGGGGGGACACCGGTCGTTGCTCCTTCAACTGTTCCCGGTACGGTGAGGGACGCCATGACCACCGCAGAGCATCCCCCCACGGCCGAGCGGCACGCCTCCGGCCGCCCCGCCCTCGGCCAACTGCGCCGGGCCCGCGCCCGCTTCCTCGCCGGCCACTCCCTGTCCGAGGACGTGCCGGACGAGGTCGCCGCCGCCTGGCGCCGGGCCCGCTTCTTCGGCGTACGGCCCGACGACGACGAACCCTTCGCCACCCAGGCCCCGTCGCCACCCGCCCCCGCACTCCTGGATGCGGCCCGGCCGGTGCTGGAGCGCCTGCGCCCGGTCCTCGCCCACGAGTACGCGGCACTCGTCCTCACCGACGCCCGGCTGCGGGTGCTGTGGGCCGCGGGACACGCCCCGCACGACACGCTCCGCCCCGACCTCTCCGAGCAGCGGGTCGGGCCCAACAGCGCGGCTCTGGCCCTGCGCACCGGCCACCGCGCCGAGCTGCACGGGCCCGAGCACTTCCTCGACGTGTGGCAGGAGGTGTCCGCGGTGAGCGTGCCGCTGCGGGCCCCAGGCGACGGCAAGCCGGTCGGCACGGTCACCGTGGCGTCGGCCCTGTGCGGCGGCTGTGCCCCGCACCCGCAGGCGGCCCTGGCCGAGGCGACGGCCACTGCGATCGAGGCGGAACTGCGGGCCCACGCCCGCCCGCCGGAGCGGGCTCTGCTGGACACCTTCCTCGCGGCGTGCGAGGGGCAGGACCGGCCGGTGGTGGCGTTCGCCGGCCACAGCAGGCTGGTGAGCGAGGCGGCGGGCCGGCTGCTGTCGACCCGGGACATCGAGGACCTGGAACGCACCGTGCACACGGAGCCGTGCCAGGACGGCCCCGGCACCCGGCTCCCGGGCGGCGCCGAGGTGACACCCGTCAGGCACCTGGGAGCGGTCGTCGGTGCCGTCGCCGTACTCGAACCCGCGTACGACCGCGTATCCGCCGCCCCCACCGGACGGCCGCCGACCGCCTTGGCAGGGCACTCGGTGCCCTGGCGGCACGTCACCGAACGCGCGGCCGAACTGGCCACTGCCCGAGCCCCGCTACTGCTCGTCGGCGAACGGGGCACCGGGAAGACCTCCCTGGCCCGTGAGCTGCTCGGCGACGGCGACCCGCTCGTCCTCGACGCGGCCGAAGGGGAACTGCGCCAGGCCCTGCCCGCAGCACCCCGCGGCCTGGTGCTCCGCCATGCCGAGCGCCTGGCGCAGCCGGACGTGGCGGCGATCGTCGCCCTCCTGGAAACCCGGCCCACCACCCGTCTGCTGGTCACCTACACACCGGGTGCGCCACCCGGCCCGTGTCTCCAACGGCTCCTCGACACCCTGGCCGCCCGCTCGGTCACCCTGCCCGCCCTGCGGGAACGCGCGGAGGACATCAGGGAGTTGCTCACCGCCGTGACTCCGGCGCCCGATCCGGGACAGCCCCCGCTCACCTGGACGCCCGACGCCCGGCGCGCGCTGGAGCGGTACCCGTGGCCCGGCAATGTCACCGAACTCGCCCACGTCGTACGGTCGCTGGCGCAGCGCCGCCGGGCAACCGGTCCGGTCCGGCGGGCCGAACTGCCCGATCCCGTACGCGAGGGACCCGCCGGCCGCCCGCTGAGCCCCATGGAGCACGCCGAGCGCACCGCCATCCTGGAGGCCCTGCGCCGCAACGGCGGCAACAAGGCCCGCACGGCCGCAGCCCTGGGCATCGGCCGCGCGACGCTCTACCGGAAGCTGCGCACCTACGGCTCCCGCGCGTAGGGAGTGTCCGGCGGATCGTGCCGGTGTCGCGGGCCCTGGCACGCACTCGCCAGAGGGGTCCCAACCGCGTTGTCGTCTGCGGCCGGGGGAACGCCCGCCGCGGTAGCGGCTGATCGACCGCGCTCGAACCAGCTCGCGCGGGGGCACCCTCATCGCCCCCGCTCGGCCCGGCCGAGAGGGCCCGCTTCTCGGAAAGCCGACCTGATCCGCCGGGCACCCCTGGCCGATCGGGCGCAGACCGGGCACCTGGCACCCCTGGCGCCCGAACACCCGCGCATGCGCGGGCGAGTTCGCTCGCCTCTACCGCCCCGGCGGTCCCACCGGCTTCGTCGTACACCCCGACGGGCACCTGGGCGCCCGTTCCCCCTCGCGACCGCCCTCGCCGACTACCGCACGGCCTGCGGCCGCGGATCGCTCCCGGCACTCCAGACGACGACCGGCGGTACGACACGTGCACAGCGAGGCATGCCACGGGCGTCGGTCAGGCCGAGCCTGCCGACCAGCAGGCCGTCCCGCACCGCCGCCTCGGCCACCGGGTCCGGGACGGCGTCGAGGAGCAGCTTGGCCCGGCGGAACATCGTGAAGCCGCCGTCGGCGTCCACGGTCCCCCAGGACAGGTAAACGAACCGGCCGCTCGGACCGCCCTGGACGTAAGGGCCCTTGAAGTCGACCCCGGTGGCCGTGATCGCCGGGGTGCAGGGCAGGGTCCAGGTCGCGGAGACTGCGTCACCCGGCTGCGGGTCGAGCAGTTCGGTGGGACGGTTCCGGCGCTGTACGGCCACATGGATGCCGCCGTACTCGGAGAAACCGCTGTCCCCGGGCGCCGGGCAGGACCGTCCGGGCAGGTCGGTCGCGTCGATGCGGATGTGCATACCGGCCATCATCACCGACGGACCCGCCCACCCCGTAGGGCAGGCCGGCGAACCGTTGGTGACGTTCGCCGGCCTGCCGGGAGCGGTCAGCGCTTGGTGTAGATGAAGCCGACCTTGTCCAGCTCGTCACCGGAGCGGCCGTGGAAGCCGGCGATCTGCCAGCCCGACGGGGCGGTGCGGGTCACGCAGTCCGAGGTCGTCGTACCACCGGCGAGGGTGTGGCCCAGGTTGGTGGTGAACTTCGCGTAGAAGATGCGGGTGGTGTTGTTGTACTTGCCCTCGCACAGGTACGCCGTGGTCACGTACTCGGTGCTGCCCAGCGTCAGTGAGGACGCCGTTCCGCCGGTGCCGCCGTGGGTCAGCGTGGTGCCGTTGCCCAGGGTGATGCCGACCTGGTCGACGCGGGAGCCGGAGCGCAGCGAGATGCTGGTGGCGCGGGCGGCGGCCGGGACGCTGGGAAGGTCCTGGTAGTAGTCGCCGTGCGGACCGCCGAACTGGTCGCTGAGCTGGAAGTCCGGGTTCTGCGACCAGGAGAAGCCGACCGTGATCGGGTCGTGGTCGGAGAGCATCAGACCGTCGTCGTTGAGGAACTTGGCGTGCTCGTTGTTGTACGAGGTCGCGTTCAGGGTCACCAGCTTGCTGCTGCGGTACAGGACCTTGTCGACGACCTCGCAGGTGTTGGGCACGGTGGCCCCGGTCTGGTCGCAGAGCAGGGTGTCGCTGCCCTTGGCCGGCGCGCTGCCGCCGCGGATCAGCTGGACCCAGGCATCGGTCAGCCCGTTGTTGGAGGCGAACTCCGCGATGGTGTCGGCGGAGCGGGTGTAGCGGGTGTTGGTGTCACCCATGACCACGACGGCGTTCCCGGCCGAGTGGGTGCTGATGAACGACGTCAGCTGGCTGAGGTTGTCGGCCCGGGAGGCCTCGTCGCCGTCGTTCGTACCCGCGTTGGTGTGCAGGTTGTAGAAGTCGACGTAGACGCCCTCGGCGAGCCGCTCACGCATGAAGGTGAAGCCCTTGGGCGTCAGGCAGTCGCCGGAGTCGATCTGGCAGGAGTTCCAGCCGACGCGCTCGAAGTCGTCGCCGTCCCAGGCGTAGTCGGAGACGGTGTTGAGCCCGCTGCCGATACCCGCGCCACCGCTGGTCGCGGTGCGGTACGGGTGGGTGTCCGTGGAGTACAGGTACGCGTGGTAGTTGAAGTCCTCCTGGACGTTGACGATGTCGTACGACGCGATCCGCTTGCCGATCTCGGTGGTGCTGGTGTCGCGCGGCGTGGATGCGCTCGACAGCGACTCCGGAAGCCCGGCGACGTTGTACGTGAGCACGTTGAACGTGCCAGAGCCGGCCGCCGCGGCCGGAGTGGCCGTCGCCGTGAGCCCGCCGAGGGTGGCGACCGCGGCCGCCAGGCAGGCAACGAGTCTGCGCATGGGGGTCTCTCCTACGGGGAGGTGTGCGCTGAAAGGGTGTGGGCATGTCAAAAAGTAATGGCAAACGCTTTCCCTCAACCCCCGTCACGGCCGACCAATCGGGGAATTCCATATGACGACCGGAAGGTCAACTTCTGTCGGCGGCACCGATCGGCCGCTGACTGTTACTCACTTTCGGGTGAGCTGACGGTTTCTGCGGGGCTGCAGGGTCCCATATATGGGGCAAATCCTCCCATTCACTTAATAAATGGACGCTACAGCCGAGTGTCATAGCCATGCGAAAGATCGGTAATGGGCGTGGTGCGCGCTCCGTGCGTCCCACCGCCCGGTTGCAGGGTGTGGCTGCGCGGCCGCCCGGCCGCCACCTCGCACCACACACCCTCGTGACCCGCGGCTTCGCACCGCACGCGTCGGGTGTGCCCGAACCCCGCAAAGGGGGACCTCGTGTCCGTATCCGTCTCCGCGACCGCCCGTCGTCTCGGCTCCGCCACCGCCGTGGCGGCCGCCCTGGTGGGCGCACTGGCCCTGCCCGCCGCGGCCTCCACCCCGCACCCCGCGACGCCGCCCCGCGACGCGGTCGTCATCAGCGCCGTACAGCATGACCTGCAGGGCCGCGGGGTCTTCTCGGGCCGCGCCCTGAACCGGGAGTGGGTGGACGTCACCAACACCTCCCGCCGTGACGTGAACCTCAGCGGCTGGACGCTGTCGGACGCCGACGGCCACAGCTACACCTTCCGTCACTACCGGCTGGCGGGCCGTGCCACGGTCCGCGTCCACACCGGGCAGGGCCGGGACACCATGACGGACCTCTACCAGGACCGCCGTCAGTCCGTGTGGGGCCACGACAGCGACACCGCCACCCTGCGCAACGACCACGGCCGCTATGTCGACTCCGCGTCCTGGGGCGTGCACCACCGCCGTGACGCCGACCGCCGGCACGCCCTCGGTCACCGGCACTGACGAGCCCAACGGCCGCTGCCGGGTCCCGTACCGGGACCGACACCAACGACATCGACTTCCGCGCGCGCGTGCACAGCAGCGAGGAGGCCGACTTCCTG